>NZ_ATWF01000001.1:1913406-2213406 GCF_000421105.1 Limisalsivibrio acetivorans | reverse complement strand
GCGCACGGCCGTGGTTTCGCAGAAGCTTCGCCTTTTCGGCTATCTCATCATCATCGGTGGTGATAGCTCCCGCATCACCGAAGGCTCCGAGAACCTTGGCGGGGTAGAAGCTGAAGTTGCCTGTTAGCCCTATGGAGCCAGCGCCTTTGCCGTTAAGCTCTGCGCCAATGGCCTGGGATGAATCCTCGATAACGGAAAGGCCATGCTTCTCCGCAATCTCCATAAGATTATCCATCCCTTTCATGATGCGCCCATTTAGCTGAACGGGCACTATCGCTTTAGTTTTAGGAGTTATAGCCTCCTCAACCTTGCTGACATCCATGCACCTGTCCTCGCCGATATCCACAAGAACCGGCTCGGCTCCTGTGAATTTGATAACCTCCACAGTGGCCACAAAGGTGTGGGAAACGGTTATGACCTCATCCCCGGGCCCGACACCAGCCGCAAGAAGGGAGATGAGTATGGCATCTGTGCAGTTGTTGACGCCCACCGCATGCTTAACGCCCACATACTCCGCCAGATTCCGCTCGAAGGATTCAAGCTCAGCCCCAAGTATGTATGCACCCTTCCGGAGGGTTTCCATGATAATTCTCTCGTAGTTTTCTGCATCTATGCCGAACTGCTTTGGGTAATCGAAAAAGCGAACTTCCATATCTTTATCCTGTTACTTAATTATTAGTTTCTTTAACGTTTCTGCGATGTTTGTACCAGATAAACCGTACCGCTCACGCAGATACTCAGCATCGCCTATAAGATTACGGTCGTAGTTTTCTATGCCGATCATCTTAAACCTCGGGGCTTTCCCCGCTTCAAGGAGTGCCTGTGCCGCCTGACTGCCGAGACCGCCGAGAAGATTATGCTCCTCGGCAGTAACAACCGCAGGATACCTCCCTGCTATCTCAGCCACCCCCTCACTGTCAAAGGGTGAAAGCGTGTGCACATAGAGAACCCCTGCGTCTATACCCTCTTCTGAGAGGATTTCCCTCGCCTGCAGAGCACTCTGCACCATGGAGCCAGTGGCAATTATAAGACCGTCCGTCCCCTTTCTGAGATGAACTGCTTTTCCCGATAGGAAGGGTGTTTCCAGCTCATATATACTCTCCTCAGCCTGCCTTCCAAGCCGTATATATGCCGGCCCGTTGTCCTGCATACACCAGTCCGCCAGGTTAACAGCATCCGTGGTGTCCGCCGGAGCAAAGGTTCGCATGTTTGGCAGGGAGGCCATTAATGCAAGGTCCTCAAAACCGAAGTGGGTGTAGCCTTCGAATCCGTAGGTGAATCCGCCCCCCACAGTGACGAGCTTCACATCCGCATTGTGCAGAGCCAGATTGAGCCGTACCTGCTCGAATGCCCGCATGGTGAGAAATGGGGTGATGGAGTAGCAGACAACCTTCTTGCCCGACAGGGCGAGCCCTGCCGCTGTTCCCACCATATTCGCCTCGGCCGCTCCTGCGTCTATGAACCTTTTCGGGTCCGTATCACGAAAAGGGTCGAACAACACAAACCCGAGATCCCCTGTTAACAGGTATGTATCGGTGTTGTCGGCAAAATGTTCGTGGAGCCTTTTGAAAAAATCGTTCCTCATACTTGAAGCTCCTCAACTGCCTTAGTGTATTCATCATCATCCGGCGCCCTGTAGTGCCAGAGGAGCTTATCCTCCATAAAAGAAACACCCTTCCCCTTAACCGTATCCAGCACTATGGCAAGGGGTTTTCCGTTCCGATTCGTGTTGAGTGCAGATTCAACGGCGTCCATATCATGTCCGTCTACACGTAAAGCATCCCAGCCGAAGCTTTTCCACTTATCCTCAATGGGCTCAAGAACCAGAACATCCTCGGTATCCCCAAGGGCTTGAATCTTGTTTCTGTCTATCATTACAGTCAGATTATCAAGCTTGTGATGTGCGGCAAATAATGCGGATTCCCACACCATTCCCTCGTTCAGCTCTCCATCCCCCAGCATAACAAATACCCTGGACGGGCTACTGTCGTGCTTCGCCGCAAGTGCCATACCGTTACCGAGCGAAAGACCGTGCCCGAGGGAGCCCGTGGCCGCCTCTATACCCTTTGCAGTATCGATCATCGGATGCTGTTCAAGGGTGCCTCCGTTCACTGCAAACCCCTCGATGTCCTCATCGCTCAGCAAGCCTTTCAGATGGAGTATCGCATAGAGCCCGGGGCATGCGTGCCCTTTGCTCAACAGAAACCTGTCCCTGTTCTCTCCAAAATCCATAACCTTGAAATAGAGAACAGCCAGCGCCTCCACCATGGAAAAAGATGAGCCTATATGAGGTCCACCGGTTTTATAGATCATGTCCAGTATCCCGAGTCGTGCCCGGGAGCATATCTCTTTCATATCCATTGATTCAGTCCTTCTGTGCTGCCATATATATTATCTTGTACTCGTCCCCGCCGATATACGGTACGGGTGGTTCGTAATCGATCATATTGTCTGTAACTGCTTCAGGGATCGGCTTCAGCTCGCCCATAAAGATCCTCTTAAGATAGGTTCGAAGACGTAAACTGCCAGGAATAAGGTTCATCTTTGTTGCTCCACGCTTAAGCACGGAGAAGGCCCTGTCCTTTGCTCCGGCAGGGGCAGAGGGGAAAGCTCCATATGTTTCAACAGTGCTGAAATACTTCCCGGCAAACGCAGCCAGTTCCGCCGCTGTGTAATATCGCCTAGCATAAGGGGATGGGTGGAAATCCTTCCATTCAGGGTTCACCGAACAGATAATGAGCCAGCCACCTTTTTTAAGCTTCTCCATTGCTCCATATATAAAACTCTCTATATCATCAAGATAATATACAGCCTCATAGAGAATTATCAGCCCGTATTCCTTATCTATCTCCCTGAGCCTGCATGCATCGAACTCGAAGACCTCAACGGACTCATTATCCCTGTGCAGTTCAGATGCAATGCGGAGGTTCTCCTTATCGATGTCGCAACCATCAGCCCGCCCAAGCTTTTCCGCAAGGTAGCCCAGCCCTATTCCGGAGCCGCAGGCCGCTTCAAGTACAGGCCCTTCTGTGTTTTCAACAGCAAAACGGTAACGTTGATAAAGCCTCTGGAGCTGTTCTACACTCGCTTGAAGTCCGGGTACTTCGGTTATCTCATTAAAATTATCGCTCATTGGCAATTTCCTCTAGATAGTCCGCATAATCGGAGTAAATCTTATCGGCATCAAAGCGTTCTTTGAATATATTTCCAGCATTGGAGGAAAAGCGATTTCTCGTTTTTTCATCCATAAATTTTCTAATGCATCCTGCCAGCTCTTCACAATGCCCCGGCTCAAAGTTTAGTCCTATACTTTCTTTATCAATTAAGTCCCTGAGCTCACCATGCCAGGCTGATATCAAGGGCAGAGAAAACGATAGATAGACAAATACCTTATTTGGGAAAGCACTTCTCTTTGCCGGAGCGGTTGTTATTCCGCATGCGCTCCATGAGAGTAGTTTTGCCATCTCCAGCTCATTCAGCCAGCCCGTAAATATAACATTATCAAGCCCGGCTGCATCTTTTTCAAGGGATTCACGCATGTCACCGTCACCCCCCATTACAAAAAGCACAGGCTCATCTTTCATCAAATGTGCTGCCTTTATAATATCCGAAGGATCATTATTTGCACTGAACGTTCCCACATATGAGGCGATGAAGCACTTCCCCACGTTCTTCTCGATTCTTTTCAGTTTATCAGGAGTGTTTGATGGTACGGTAACAGCCCTGCTGCCAAGGTAAAAGACCCGGTCGCTTTCTCTCCTGCTGCGGTTCAATTTCCCAAGCCCCCAGTCAAGCATCTCTTCCATCATGCTAACAAGACCGTCGGCGTGGGCTAGTGTGTGCCGAAGCATTGCAGAATCCTTATACAGCGCAAGCCTGCCAATCGGTCTTAGTGGTTCTGGAAGGTAGCTCAGAAATATATCAGGCCATTCATCCCTGATATCGACTATCAGGGGGATCTCACGTTTATATGCATACTTAGCCCCTTCATGGGCAAGATCGTAGGCTGGTGTTGATGCAAGAATCAGGTCCGGTTTTTCTTCTGTTAGGGCTCTTTTACGGAAGTCCGCAGCCACTTTCCTGTGGTCTCTGAATCGTCTGAGTGAGATATTCTTTTTATATCCGTAACCCTCAAGGAGCCGGTAGCTTATTCCATTGTATTCTACTGAAGTATCATCACCAATCCATTCTTTGGTTATATGATCGAACCTGCTGGACCACCATGTTACAGAGTGCCCCCTGCTGATAAGCTCTTCAGCGAGCAGAGCCGTTCTTATCTTTCTGTTGCCCGATTTTATCGGAAGGGGTTCTCCTGTTTGCAAGAGCCAAAAATTCATCTATAATCCCGTATGCAGTTTAACTGCTTCGATAATATCTAATCAAACTAAGCAAAACAAGGATTAACTATGGATATCAAAGCACTCTCTGAGAATAAATCATTCAAAGTAATCGCCGTGTTTCTGATGATAGTAATTGCGTATTCTATCGGAACAGGAATGAGGGTTAAGCAGTATAATAAAGCTATGGGGGAACACAGAGAGCGCTTTATGACTCAACTTGATTTTCCTTCATTTACAACCCTTGATGCCCACTACTGGACAAGGTACGCAAACGAACTGAAAGAAGGTACCTATAAAGCAGGAGAACCTGACACTAAACGGCTCTACCCCACGGGCTCAAAATATCCTGAAAGAGTCCCTCTTATCAGCATAATGCTGGCAAAGATCTCGTCTATATCCGGCATGAGCGTCTGGAATGCAGGCATATGGATGCAGACCTACTTTCCCGCCTTAGCTGTTATTCCAATTATTCTATTATTCGTACGCATTGGTCTGCCTTTAATAGGATTTGCCGGTGCACTTGTAACAGCGACCAGTTTTGAATACACCATCAGAACAAGCTTCGGCAGGGTTGATACTGATATTCTGAACCTGTTTTTCCCTGTACTTGTGGCATACATTCTTACTGAATTGGTTTTACAAAGAAAGGAACTTATTAAATATCTTCTTGCTATTGTTGCTGGTGTTTCAATGTATTTATATATCCTTTGGTATAACCATCCGAGTATGCAGTTGTTTTTCTCATTCTCTCTAATTGCTGCATTATTTGTGAATAAATCCAACATACGCATGATCACAGTAAGCACTGTACTATTCCTTGTGTCATCCGGTCCGCACTTCTTTTTGGCCGGCATTACTGACATAATGTATACCTTGAGAAACTTTATAATAACATCTGAGACTCCAAGCGCTGATACAGCCCGCTTTATTTTTCCATCCTCTTCATCAACTATCAATGAGCTCAAACAGCTGGACTTCTTAAAAACATCCAGAGCAGTTTTTGAGTTTGCATCGATTGCAATACCCGGCTTCATAGGCACAATTTTATTGTTCATATTTGAACGTAAGAGGACCCTGCTGATGCTTCCAATCCTAATACTTTCCCTCATGACATTCTTTGTGGGGATTCGTTTTTCTATGTATGCAACTATCTTTGCTGGTTCCGGTTTTGCATACTTATTCTTTTTGGCAGGAAGATGGCTGTATAACAACTACCATCCCCACGAGCTATTTAAACATCTTTCAACACTACCTGCATTAATTCTATTGGTGCTTACTCCATTTTCTAGTTCCTGGACGATCACATACAACAAACCAGCATTATTGAGTGAAATACTCGATACAGCAATACTTACAACTGAGCTTAATAACAAACCAGTCTTCTCCTGGTGGGGAAATGGATATATGCTTCAAGATTTACAGCAGTCCAAGACTTTCATCGATCCCGGAACACACTCCAAACCTGTGACCAATTTAATTGCAAAAGCAATTATGAATGACAATGAGAGTGATGCATTGTCCATATTTGACTATGTTTATGACAATGGCCTTAAGGGAGTATATACAGCACATGAAACTTTTAATAGTCTGGAAAGCTACGAAGATTATATAACAAGCTATCAATCTGACAACTCTGACTACTATCTTTTCTTGTCTGAAGATATGCTACATAAAACACCGTCAATGAAGCACATGGCAAACTGGGGGCAAACGGACTCCGGTAGCCCTCTTATCTCACATTTACGTTGCAAACCGACAGCAGAGGATGAGCTAACCTGCGGGGCTCTAAAAGTTGACATGCGGAATGGTATCATTAACGGTTCTGCTAAAATTATGAGCAATGTTTTTGTCAATTCTGACGGAGTTGCAGGACGAAAAGATTTCGACTGGGATGAAGGTTACTATATGGTGTTTATGCTGATAAATGGAGAAAAGGTTTACAATGTAATGCTGATGCATGACTACGTTTTCAATTCACAGCTCATTCAGATGTATATATTAGGTAATTACGATAAATCAAACTTCAGTCTGGTTACAAACGGATACCCTTATACCAAGGTTTATAAACGCATCCATCATTGATTCTACAACTACTACTATTTATGATACAAACAACACCATAACTTAGCGCGTAGTTCTTCTCAATGTGAGTATATCGATTCTTCCACAATTATCTATCTGTATAGTACCGTCAAGACAACTAACAATTGACAGAACATGAAGCTGGAGTGTAGCTATCCGTCTTTTGGATGGTATATACCTCAACGTAACTAGGGTGGTTCATATGGATAACATTGATGTACTAATGGCAATAAATGTAAATGAAGAAGGTTACATCACGTAATCGGTGCATCAGGAGGAATGAAGGAAAATAAGGAGATTTTGAGAAACTTCCTCTGTGATCTTAACGAACGAGGTTTAAAGGGTGTTCAGCTTTTTATCGGAGATAAGTGCCTTGGGCCTGTTGATGCACTTAGTGAAGTCTATTTGTATGCCAAGTACCATCGCTGTATGGTTCATTTTTACAGGGATGTATTTTCGGTTACACCTAGAACTAAGGTGAGAGCTTTGGCAGCTATGCTTAAAGCCATTCATGCCTTAGAGAAGTTTAAGGCTGTTACACCGAAGCTTCGAGGTTGAAACAAAGAGTATTTGTTAAAAATTTTGAACACAGCATAGAGTAGATTTTGGCCTATATGACGTTTCCTTATGCTTACTTTCTCAAAATTAGGACGAATAACGTGATTGAGCGGCTTAGCAGGTAGATACGGCGATGAATACATGTGGTTGGAACTTTCCCTGACGGCAATTCAGCCCTGGTGCTGGTGTGTGCTAGATTACGTCATGCTGCTGGGACTCAGTGAGGAACAAAACGTTATATGAGTATGAAGTATTTTAATGAAGCAGAGGAATTAGAAACGGATTCAGTCGCTGGATAGCTGTATAATACCAAACGGCAAAAGTGATTTTACGAAACTTTCTTGACGGTACAGTACATTCGATAAGGGATGCTGACTAAAATCAGTATCGCAAAGAAACACTTGAATAAAAATAGTTAAATTCCGCATAAAAAAAGGCCCCGCAAAAAGCGGGGCCTTTTAAAATATCTGGTCTTAGCTACTAATTACTGAGCCCAGTTGTTCTGGTCGAGAACGGGGATAACCCTGTCTACTCCACCGGGGATAGCCTGAACAGCTACGCCGTGAACCTTGTCCTTGGGAGAAGTAATTGTGAATGTAGCGAAGAATCTGTCGTTTGTCATAGTGTAAGTGGGGTCTGCAGCCATTGCAGCAGCGATGATATCGCTAGCTCTTACAACTACGGAAGAAACTGCGGGAACCTGCTCTGTTCCAGATACCTGGAGGTTAGTGAGCTTGTTGTTGCCAGTTTCGTCAAAGATGTCGATGTACATGTCAGCAGCTTCTGCGTCTTCGTTAGAGATACGTACCCAGTTAGAAGCAGTGTTGAACATGTAGGGAACCTTGAGAACCGCACCGTTGATATCGATATCAAATGTTCTGATAGAATCTGCGCAGTGGTCAAGTTCGCCGTCAGCGTCGTTGAAATCGATCTGGTAACCAGCAGTTACAGTGTAACCGTAGTCCATAGTCTCGTCTGTGTTGTCAGTACCGAAAAGAACGTATACTTCGTCATCTTCGTTTCCACCAGTGCTGTCGAAGTCAGTTACATCGTCTGCACCTCTGGTGAAGTTGCTGAGGTCGAATACATACTCTGTACCGTTTACAGCAAAATCAGTCTCTGCAGCGTCATCACTGATTGCAGTGTCGAAAGTATCGGGGTTTCCAGTCTTGTCAACACCGTCGAAGAGGTTAACAATCATGAAGCTTCCAAGATTCTGTGAAGGTGTGAAAGACATACCTACATTGTCATCGTTGGTGATTGTTATAGCCTGGTCAAGAAGAGCAGCGTTGTCCACAGTTACAAACTCATAGTTTGCAAACTGAGTGCTGGCGTCATCAAGAGCAGTGGCTGTATCCTGAACGAAAAGTGTTCTGGGAGTAGTAGCTTCAACATCTACCTCAGCAGAAGTAGCGTCACTGTCGCTGAGACCGTAGAATATGTCGAACTGGGCAGAGATATCAACTATCTTTGTTGCAGCAGTTGCAGCACCAGCGATGGAGTATCCGCCGCCACCGTCAGTAACAGTTGACTCAACCTGAAGGGTTACGCTGTCAGTGGAACCGGGAGTAGTACATCCATCGTTGTCGATGTTGATGTCAAGGTTAGTGTAGTCAGCGTTGTCATCGCTTCCAGCAGTGTCTTCAGTGGAAGAGATTACAAGTCTTGTACCAGCATCGATAGTTACGCCAGCTTTAGTTACGAAAGTGATAGTGTCTGTATCAGTAGTAGCACCGTCAGTAGAAGCTACAGACTCAAGGTCGTCATCACCAGCTGCATGAGAACCGGGATCTTCATCCTTAAGAAGGTAAAGAGTACCGCCTTCGTTGAAGGTAGCGCCTGCAAGCTTCATAGTGATGAGTGAGCCTGAGGGAATATCCGTAGTGGGGATATACACGATTGTAAGATCGTCAGCAGCATCTGTAGCAGCAGCACCGCCAACAACAGAGTCACCGTTTCCAGTACCATCGAAGTCTGAGAAGTCAAGATCGAGGTCATCTGTAAGCTCGTAAGCTACCTTAACTTCTTTGTTTGTGTTAGTAACGCCTGTGCAATCTGCGCCAGAGTACTGGCTAAGAGTTGTACTAACGGCCTCTGAGCCTTTGTAGAGCTCAATACAACCGATTGTACCGGCGAAAGCAGAGCTTGCGAAGAGGCAAGTGGCTGCTGTGCCGACAGCAATTTTTCTGAAGTCCATAAAACATCCTCCTAAAAGTTATAGTCTTTTTTCTTAGTTTTCCTACTTTAAATGAGACACAAAAAATTAAACCAATGCTTCCAGTTTATTTCAGAGCGGCTCACCTCCTGTAGAATCCCATTCTTTAATCCCCTGCATATTACATGGATCATGTAACAGTTAATTTTAATCGTAAACAACGTTTATCCTATTGTCAATCTTTTTTATCCCCTGACACATATCAAATAAATGTTGTTTACTGTGCAGTTTTGCAAGTGAATTTTACCTCTCTTCACGATTAATGAGTTCAAACTCCTTTTCCACTGCATCGGCGATGTTTCTTACATCATCAGCCTGAGAAAGTATATACGGTGTTATCTGAATGATCAACTCTGTTTTCTGCTTCGACATAGACTGAACCTTAAATAAATGCCCCAGAATGGGGATATCTCCAAGGAGGGGTATCTTGTTCATTGATTCACTTTCGTTTTCTCTTATAAGACCACCCAGGAGAACTGTCTCGCCGGACTTAAGATTTACCTCTGTTTGAATGCTTCTGTTCAGGATTATCGGGGAGTCAATGCTTGATGTACTGTTGCTCTGCGCCTCGCTCAGCTCCTGCGAGATTGTCATAGTTAAAAACCCGTCGGAGTTCACAACTGGAGTAACACTAAGGCTTACCCCTGTACTCCTGTACTGAACATTTCTAACAATTGTGGGGTTATTATCAGTACCTCCGAGGTCGCCTGCTGAGGTTTCCGAAGTAACAACAGGCACCTCGGTACCAACATTTATACTGGCATTCTTGCCGTCAAGGACCAGAATATGTGGGGTTGAAATGACATTAATTAGGTCATTCTCAGCAAAGGCGTTCATGAGCGTCTTGAAATAACCGGACTCATTAGCCGCACTGTAGACAAGACCTGCTCCGCCTACACCAAGCCCTCCCATGGTCTGGATAGCACCGTTGAAATCGCCGCTCTGTTTCAGGTACCATTCTATTCCATACTGCAATGCATCGGTAAGCGTTACATCGGCGATGGTCACTTCAACAAGGACCTGATTCGGGAGTGAGTCCAGCTTTTCCGCAACACGCAGAAACTCTTTGTATTCGGCAGGCGTGGCAGAGATGAGTAGCTGGTTTCTCCCCTCGTCCACGGAGATGCTTATACTAAAATCCTTAAGCTCCACCGATCCTTCATTGCTTTTAACACTCGCAGTCTCTTCTTGGTTATCCTGAGCAGAAGGCCTGGGTGTTTTTGCCCCGCTGACCAATGATTCAAATACACTGCGCAGACTTTCGGCGTCCCTGTTCTTGGGCTTATATACAAAGAGACGCTTCTTCTCCCCTGTAAAAACCTCTTTATCAAGTTTTTCTTTCCAGAAGTTTATGGTCTCGTTCCATTTATCATTGCTGTAGGCCACAAGGAGTGCCTCTATTCTATCAATTGGTATAAACAGTACACCGGGGTCGTTTCCGCTTTCTGCAATCTCATAGCCCTGGGTTTTAAGGATCTTCTCAATTTCCACTTTAAATTCAGACGGCAACATATTATCGAAGTAGTAAAGCTTTGTCTTCTTGCCGAAAAGCTGGGGCCTGTCGAATGCCTCCACAAGCTTTACAGCTCTTTTCACGTCTGAGAGCCTATCGGTGATCATCATGGTCTTTGTTCCTGGAACAGTATCCACTTTAGAGCCAAAGCCAAGGGCATGCTTCTGTATAAATGACTTATAGTAATCAGGGTTTATGTACTGCACCGGAATCACCTGTGTTACCATTGTATGCGGATTGAGTCCGACAGGGAGATCCTTTCCAATAATAACGAGGGGCTTCTCCGGCTCTGCCTGATAGTTGCCTCTCCCTCTGCTGAAAAAGAACGCTCCGTTGTTTATCTCTACATCAACATTGTGCCTCTTAAGCAGCTCCACAACGAGGTTCATGAAGTCGTCACTCTCCATGCTCTCGGTCATCTGGAGTGTGATACCTTTATTAATCTTCTCTACTTCGGGATCCATATTATATGTAACGCCGAAAATATCACCGAAAACGGTAATAATGAATTCCTTAACAGGTATGTCATCAACGGAAATATTCACGTCGCCGGAGGGGAGCTTTAGCTCTGTGGCGTCGTAGCTGGTGTTCTCAACGAAAACAGCTCCGCCGGAATACCCTTCCATCAGAGTGGGAACCTCAACGATATCCTTCTTTCTTTCCATCAATTCTTCTTCGGTCTGGGGAGCCTCATCATCGGCAAAGGTATTCTCAACCTCAGCCTTATTGACCCTCGCTTTCTCGTAGGCTGTCTTGAATATAGGACCCCGAACCTTCTTCTCGCTCGCCGTAGTACATCCGGCCAAAACAATGAAAAGGGCGCATATGGTAAAAACAGCGATCCTTCTGCCGTTTATCATCTCATAACCTCCGTACTGAGAACCTTAAGCTCCCAGACACTGCTGTCTTTTGTATATTCCACAAAGACCCTGCTTCCCAGGATCCTCTTTATCAATAGATTCTTCTCAAGGTACTCACCCTCGTCCGCCGCCTTGAACCCACGGCTCTCCGGTGAAGGGTTGCTGAATATGGCAAAGCTACCTGCCCTTGAATCGGCAATGCCGTAAAGCTCCCAATAGTAGCTCTCATCAATCTCACTGGCAATACGGAACCGCGTACCGTTCTTCTCAAGGAAGAAGCTTTCGGCAGGGCTGACTTTATCAACAACTTCCTCTGTCTTTTCTTCTTCTACCGGTGCTTTTGCAATACCCCAGAGCGTTCCGTAGTCCTCATAGGTAAATTTCTCACCCTGCTTCTGTACAACGGGGGGGTTCATATCCAGGAGATCGGGGCGTTTCTGCTCCGGTTCCGCAAAACTGGGGAAGACGGATATAAAATGATATATCGCAATAACGGCCGCTATGCCGTAAAGAACGGCGTGCTTCTTTATATCCCTCATTCCGACCTCAGCTTATAGCCGGATACAAAGCCGCGGAAAACAAGATGGTCCTCCTTCCTCGGTTTTGCCGCCATCATGGTATCTATGGTAAGAAGCTTCTCGTATCCTGTAATACTGTTTATAAAGCTGGGAAACCCCTGAGGGGGACATTCCACGATAACCTGCATGGAGAGGACGCTGTACCAGTCCTGCGGGATAGGCTCCGCCCACATGGCATTCTTGTATGAACACCCGTTGTCCTGAGCAAACTTGCGCATGAGTGTCTGCATGCCTGTAAAGTCCATGCTCGCCGTACTCTCGGCGGAGTAGAACATCTGCTCGTTCTGCCTGTTTATCTCTATAAGTTCCTTCGCCTTTTCCTTGGCCTCTTCCCTGTGCTCGTATACAGCCTTTTCACGCACAAGGGTGCGCTTCTTAATATTAGCGGAGGAAACGGTTCCTGCGGATTCCTGAATAAGCGGGTTCACATACATTACATAGAAGGCGAGGAGTGCGGTGAAGATGAGTGTCTTACGGTTTATCACTGCTGAGCCTCCGCCAGAAGTAGCTGGGCATTGATATTAACCTTTGAGGGATTATCCCTGTCCGGAACGGCGGAATTTACCTTAACCTCATAGAATGCTCCCGTGTCCTGAAACTTTTCGATGAAGTCACTCGCCGAGGAGCACTGCATGCGTATGGTGATGGAGATCCCTGCATAGTCGATGAGTTCAAGCCTGCCGTTGAGCTCATTCGTTGCGGATGCTATGGCGTTCATGTACTCACCGATACGGGAGGAAAACTGAACAAGCTTATTAAAATCCTCCCATCGCCCGAGCTTCGCCCTAGCCTCATCCACATCCGCCCTGATGGGAAGATTCATCTTCCTGTATTCCTTCAGCTCTTCGCTAACAGACTCCTCGCGGCTGTTAATGTAGGACGATACAGCAATATCCCCCACAGAAAGAACGGCAAAAAGAACTATCAGGGGCATAACGGAATCTGCGGCAAGCTTGCGGAAATAGTTGGAAAAATCCAGCTGGGTTCTGGCGAATGTATATATATCGGAGAATGTGATCTCATAATCGCCGTTGGACTCTATGATAAAGGGCTCCCTGAGGGAATGCTCCCTTGTGAGGAGCTCTGCAAGCTCTTCGTCACTCCGCATGGGGGGCTTCATCATCTGGGAAACCATCCTCCCCTCACGCACAACGCAGACCGCCGAGCCTTCACCCCTGCCGATGACAACCGCATCCCCCCCTTTGAGGGATGAACACATCGCCCACCCTTCGGGGATATGAATTTTTCCGCTCTGGAGAGGAATACGAGTGAACCAGATGAGAAGTCTGTCATCTATAGTAGTATAAACTACACCTTCGGGGGTAAAGGGGCAGAGCTCACCGTAGTTCAGCATAACTAGATGCGAAGAGAGCTTGAGCTTCTCGGGGAGTTCCGCAGAGGCGAAATAGGTATCCCCGGCACTAAGTGTTTGGATATATCTGCCTATAAACTTTACCATAGCGACCTATTAATACAGAATATCGGGTGTACTGTAAAGTTCATTAACTTGCGAATAAAAGAAGTTTTAGCGATTTTTGTTGATGAGCCCGCCCCATATCGGTTATAGGTATCAGGTACGATTATAATAAAGACAGAAGAGGTATATACATGCTCCGCAAGAAAACCGACAGAAGAGGTTTCACACTTATAGAGGTGCTGGTGGTTATGATAATCATATCCCTGCTGGCCTCCCTCGTTGCTCCCAAGCTTTTCAAACAGCTTGGCAAATCCCAGACAAGAACCGCCGAGGCGCAGATTGAGATGATAAGCACAGCCCTTGATGCCTTCCGGCTCGATGTGGGGAGATACCCCACCACCGAAGAGGGGCTGGAAATACTATGGACGAAGCCGGGTGATCTCGAAAAATACGATGGACCCTACCTCCCCAAACCGGTAAACGGCGATCCCTGGGGGGGGGAGTACCATTACGAGGCGCCTGGTGAAAACGACCGCCCCTTCGAGCTCTACACCCTCGGTGCGGACGGCAAAGAAGGCGGGGAGCGGGAGAATCAGGACGTCTCCTACTGGGAATAGACGATGAAAAAGCTGTTCGGCGAGATACTAACAGAGCGAAACGCATGCACCGTTGAGGATATAGACAAGGCCCTTGAGGTGCAGAAATCCTACGGCGGAAAGATCGGAACCATACTGATGAATATGGGGACGATCACCGAGGAACAGCTCCTCACTTCACTGGCTGAACAGCTCAGCCTCACCTACGCAAAGGACATAGACGGTCTCACCCCCTATGACACAGGGGTGGACTGGAAGATCCTCGTGCGCACAGGGATCATACCCGTATCCGAAAACGACGGAAGAATCAAAACCCTCACAAACGAACCGCTCCAGATGGAGATATTCTCCCTCATCGAAACGGTAACCGGCAAACGCCATGAGATCGTACTCACCAGAGAGGAGAACATAAACCGTCTCGCCGCCATGGTGGAGGAGACGGAGATAGAGAGCAGTACAAACCTTGTCCTTGATATCGACGACGAGGTGGACAGGCTCAAGGAACTCGCCTCCGAGGCCCCTGTAATTAAGCTGGTGAATACACTCATGAATAAGGCGATGGAGCAGAATGCCTCGGATATCCACTACGAATCACTCAAGAACAGCATGGTTGTCCGCTTCCGTGTGGACGGCATCATGCACCATGTGGAGACTGTTCCATTAAGGCTGAAGCTTGCTGTGATAACAAGGCTAAAGCTACTCTCCGGCATGAACATAGCGGAGAACCGGCTCCCGCAGGACGGGCGGATATCCATGAAGATAGCGGGGAAGGAGATCGATATCAGAGCCTCCTCCGTACCCACCCAGCACGGGGAAAGCTTCGTGCTTCGTCTGCTCGGAAAGGATAATCTGGACTACTCCCTTGACAGCCTCGGCTTCTACGCCGACCACAGGCAGATCATCGAAACGGTTACATCAAAGCCCAACGGAATATTTCTCACCACAGGACCCACGGGCTCCGGTAAAACAACAACGCTTTACTCTGTTCTCAACCGTCTGAACGGTGAGGATGTCAAAATAATCACCGTGGAAGATCCGGTGGAGTACGAATTCAGTGGTATCAACCAGATCCAGGTAAAGCCGGAGATTGGGTACAAGTTCAGCAATGCACTCAGAAGTATACTCCGTCAGGACCCAGATATTATAATGGTCGGCGAGATCAGGGACAAAGAGACCGCAGAGATCGCCATACAGGCTTCACTCACAGGCCACCTCGTTCTATCCACGCTCCATACAAACTCCGCACTGGCCGCTGTCACAAGGCTTCTAGACATGGGTGTGGACTACTTCCTTGTCAAGGCGTCCCTCGTAGGGCTCATGGCACAGAGGCTTGTCAGAAGGGTATGCCCCAACTGTGCAGAGAAGGATCCCGGCGCCGATGAGGCAAGAAGGATCTACGACATAGACAGGATCATAGAAAACTCCGGTTTTGCAGGGAGCTTTAACCCGATGAAAGGGAAGGGCTGTGCCCACTGCGGCGGAACAGGCTATAAAGGGCGTATGGTTATCAGCGAGATAGCCCCCTTCGACCGGCAGCTCGCCGCCGCATTTCAGGAGGATCCCTCCTTCAGCGATCTCCATGCCGTAAACCAGAGAACGATGATCGAGGACGGACTGCTTAAATACGCCGAGGGTAAGACATCTCTGGATGAGATTCTGCGGGTTGTTCAATGAGAATACTCCGTTATCAGGGGATCAAGGACGGGGGCGAAAAGGTCTCCGGCACTTATGCGGGTGATGAAGCCTCCCTTGTGAAGGAGATGCGCTCCCAGGGGATCATCGTCACCGAGATAAAGGAAGAGAAGAGCCGCAGCAAGGGTAGGCTCAACAAGAAGAGCTTCCACGAAGGTGTGGAGAGGCTCTATTACCTCCTCTCCGCCGGAATGAAGATAGACGAGGCACTGCGCATCGTTGTTAAGAACACAGAGAACGCCGCCGCCTCCGCCTTCTGGCAGAATGTACTCACATACCTTAAGCAGGGGCAGGTTTTCTCCACAGCCCTCAAGAACGCCGCCGAAGAGAACGAACTGCGCATCGAGGAGTTCTATCTTAATATCATAGGCGTGGGGGAAGAGGTGGGGGACATCTCGGATGCCCTCAAAACGGTAATGGAGCATGCGGACTTCAAATCGAAGATGATGGCGGAGATACGCTCCGCACTCGCCTACCCCTCATTCCTGCTCGGGATGAGCCTTGTGGCCGTCTTCTTCATATCCGCTTTCATACTCCCCAAGTTTGCATCCATATTCAATGAATCGGAGATGGCAAGGATTCCTGCCATCTCAAAACTGCTCATAGATTTCGGCAAGGCGGTAAACGCCAATATGAAGGAATTCGTAATCGGCTTCCTCGCTATTATAGGCCTCTCGGGATGGCTCATAAGCACCGAAGGCTTCAGAAGACAACTGAGAGACCTTGTGGATAAAACCCCGTACCTGCGGGATCTCTCCCGCAAGATGGAGCTTTCCGGCGCATTCAGCTCCCTCGGCGCCATGCTCGGCGGTGGTGTTGAGATCACAAAAGCCTTCAGCATGACCGCTAAAGGTATGCGCAACCCGGAGCTTGAAAGCGTTATGAAGAACACCGCCGATGAGATAAAGAAGGGGAAGCGGGTGAGCGAGGTGTGGTCAACCAGCGATGCGATACCCGGCGAGGCGGTTTCCCTCGTTGTCGTGGGTGAACGCTCTGCCAGACTCCCCGAAATATTCCGCAACCTCGGCGAAAGATACCTTCTGGACTTCAAAACCGCTGTAAGCCGTATGCTTACACTGCTGGAGCCTGCGGTAATCGTACTCCTCGGTCTTTTTATCGCCGTAATCGTTGTGGCTATTATGCTTGCCGTTGTGAGCATAAGCGATATTAGCGTTTGATATGAGAAGAGGCTTCACCCTTATAGAAATCCTTGTTGTTATGGCGATACTCACCGCCGCAGTTGCCCTCGTGGCCCCAGCCAGTATACGTTCGCTCGACAGGTTCGACCGCTACCTTGAGGAGAACCGTGTCCGGTTCAATGAAACAAAGGTATTCTTCTACGAATTCGCCAAGGACAGCGAGTGCCGCCTTGAGGATGGGGAGGTTGTCTGTGAATAAACAGGGCTTCACCATCGTGGAGGTGTTGGTGGCCATGGTTGTGGTCACAGCCGCCATCGCCGTTGCAAATATGTCCTACAAGATCTACCTCGACCGCGCCGCCGCCATGCAGAAATACGAGCTGCTGTACAATACAGCCCTCTCCCTCAAGGACACCATCGAGGCTGGCGAGCTGAGTGACGGCAAATCTATGCAGGGGGAGCTTAACGGCTTTGAATGGGATGCAGAGGTGAACCTTCTGGCAAACAACAGGAACTACCACTACGCCCAGGCGGATGTCTCCGAGCGGAATGAAGGAGCCTTTGAGATGTACCTCTACCGGATAGACCTCACGGTTGGCGGACAGGAGACAGAGTTTTACAGGACGGTATATGAGAAACGTGCGGATATCATCAACATGTCCCAATAGGGTGGGCTTCACCCTTATAGAGATGCTTATCTCCGTGCTTATTATGTCCATAATAATAGGCCTCTCTGCGTATGCCTTTCGTCATTATCTCAACTCCGCCGCAAGGGTAAACCTACCCTTCAAGCCGGAAACAGCCCACATATCCTATCTGCGTGACTCCATAAAAAGCACCTTCCATTACATATATGAGGCAAGAGGAAACGACGGGCTCATGCACAACAAGTATTTTTTCCATGGAACTGGAGGAAGTCTGAAGTTTGTGACGGCAAAACCGTTCTTCGGTGAAGAGCTTGCAGTTACAGAGATATTTCTGGACGGAGAGACCCTCAGCGTACGTCAGGCACCGGTATATGATAAAGTGAACACCTACAAGAATCCTCAATTTCCGGAAAGGACTACAAAGCTATACCCCGTTTACAACGATGTCTCTGAGATCTCCTTCACTTACGAATGGGGTGACAACAGCACGAACGAGATCGACGGGATAATCCCCGAACTGGTTAAGATCTCCTTCAACAGGAACGGCAGAGAAAGGGAGATCTTCTACGCTATAAAAAGCGGGTTCAACGAAAAGCTGGATATGGTGAACCACTACGGGGGCGCTGAATGATACGCAACGAAAGGGGTTCTGCCATCATCTTTGTACTGGTTATCGCCCTCATCGCCCTCTCCGTGTCCGCATATATGCTCCGCTCCGCCAAGGATGTTCTGCTCACCGCCGAAATGCTGAGAGACAAGATACACGCCAAATTCGAGGCTGAATCGATACCGGAGCTCCTCGCATTCATCACCGCCACCGCCAAGTTCGAAAAGAACTACTTCCATTTCGAAGGGGATCTACGCAAGATACCGGTGGACAATGAAACCTATTATCTCGACGGGCGGGAGAACACGATGCTTGACTCAAAGGTTGAAATGCTCGATACAGGCGCAATGCTCCCCCTCTGGGCGTTTGACCACAGCTCCATAAGTAAGCTGTTCTACAACGAATTCGAGCCATCCAAGGCCTCAATAATGTACAGCTCACTCATCGATTGGAAGGATGCCGATGACCTGCATCAGATGAACGGTGCGGAGAGCCATTACTACAACTTCGAGAAGAAACTCCCCTACACCCCCAGAAACCGCTTCGATATACAGGCGGTGGAGGAGCTTAGACTTATACGCGGTTTTGATAACGAAACCTACGACAAGGTTAAGGATAACCTTATCGTCGCCCTAGGCGGCAGGCTGAACGTTTCCACTGCTCCGCCGGAGATCATCGGCGTTATGTTCAACCTCTCCAAACGGGAGGTGGACTATCTCAAAGGAGTTAAGAAAGAGAAGGGTGAGATAACCCTCGCTGATATTGAGGATGTTACGGGTGCGGGAACGGTAATGACCGAGGTTGTGAACGAATACCCCTCATACTCTGTGGTGGTGGACGTGTACACGGAGAAGGGGAAGGCCGCCGAAAGACTGCGTACCATCATGAGCTTCAAGCCCACAAGGGACAAGCCCTATAAGATCCTGCGCTGGGAGAACTAGTATACACCTTTGCGGAATATCACCACGGGTATAGTCTTCGCCACCAGCAGAAGATCCAGCCAGAAAGACCAGTTGAGTGAATACCACGCATCGAGCTGGACCCTGTCCTGAAAGGTGAGGGTGTTCCTTCCTGATACCTGCCAGAGGCCGGTAATACCGGGGTAAGTGGTGAGGATCTCGTTAATATATCCCTTCATATCTCCACTTTCCGATGGCATATAAGGCCTTGGACCAACAACGCTCATCTCACCCCTGAGCACATTGAAAATCTGCGGCAGTTCATCGAGTGATGTCTTGCGGAGTATGTGACCGATCCTTGTTATCCTCGGGTCGTCCCCCTTGAGCTTGTGGTACTCCTCCCACTCCTGACGTTTTTCAGGGTTTTCCGCCAAATGCTTTTCAAGGATCTCATCACTGTTTACATACATGGTCCGGAACTTGAAGCATTTGAAGTTTTTGCCGTGTCTTCCCATCCTGTCCTGCTTGAATAGTGCGGGTCCCTTGGAATCCAGCCTTATCAACACAGTAAATATAACCATCAGCGGAAGGAACACAGGTGCACTGAGCAGTACAAAGAGATAATCGAAAACACGCTTGATGAACATGCTGGTGCCCGATTTCAGGTTGTTCTTAAGGTTCAGCATAAGGAGCTGGTCCTTGAAGATATGCTGGGGCTCAATACTCATAAGGGGTATACCTTTGAGTTCGGGAATCAGCAGGATATTGCGGGCGTGTTTATGTATGGTGTTGGTAAGCTGTGTGAGCTTCTCCGCCGGAAGCGTGGGGATGGCGATTAGCACGGTCTGGCTGTCGAACTGGGTCATATGCTCCTTAAAGCTTCCTATGGGGCCAAGGACCTTAAGGCTACGCCCTCCGTTGTCAATATCTTTCCCGTGAAGCGAAGGGTCATCATCAAGGAAGCATACGGGGTTATAGCCGAGGAAATCATCCTTCTCCAGCCAATCCGCCGCCTGCTGACCCGCAATACCGGCACCGAGGATAACCACATTCTCCTTCCAAACACCCCTATAATGAAGCAGCCTTTTCACATAATAGCGTAAACCAGGTATGAAAAACATTCCGGCAAGGGCGAAAACACATGATTCAAAGGCTATGGAAAAGGCAAAGTCCGCTGTAAGGAAGAGATGGGTATAAAGGGCGATGGCGACGCTCACCAGAACGGCACGGTAGACCTGCTTTGTCTCGTCCGCCAGGGGGAGTCTCTTCGTATACAGCCTTTCTACAGCGATGAGGATTATGGTAAGAGCAATGAGGTAGCGCTTCTCCACAGATGGGGGAAAGAAGCTCTGAAGGTGGCTCAAAAAGAGCAGAGTGGTAAGTATGTGAGCAAGATACATACTCAAGCTCACAGAGATAATGTCCGCCGCAAAAAGAACGGCAAAACTTGCATTCTTCCTGTACAGGTAGTTCTTCCTGCTAATCTTTACCAAAACTCTAAGCCCACACGCTTGTTTTTATAGCCCACATAAAGTTTTAACACGACTGGCCTCTATTGTCGATTCTTTTGACCAGCCGATGAATCTGGTGTATAAAAGGGCGGCTGTATATACAATTAACAGCTAAATACGCTTTTGCCGAGTGACTATTACCATGAACCTGCCGTATATTATAGTGAACCGCATGCAGAACAGGGAGATATGCTCAGAGGGGATAACAACCTTTCTGAACCCACACACCTATGTTGTGCACAGGGATAATCCCGAACTACTCTCCAGGTTTGACCATATCTGCTTTGACGGTATAATGATGGTAAAGGCTCTCCGCATGGCCGGAGTTAAGGATGCGGAGCGGATAAGCTTCGATATGACTTCCCTCGCCCCCGAGGTTTTCCATACGGCATCGGAGAAAGGACTCAGCGTATATTTCGTTGGAGCCAAGCCCGGGGTTATCGAAAAAGGAGTTGAGAAGATCTCCGCCAGCTACCCTGAACTGCGGATAGCAGGTTACCGGAACGGCTATTTCAAGGATAACGAGAGAGAGGAGTCCTTCGAAAGAATAAAGGACTCAGGCGCAGACATCGTCGTATGCGGCATGGGGGCCCCTTTGCAGGAGGAGTATCTGGCAGACCTTAAGGATTCAGGCTGGACAGGGTGCGGATATACCTGCGGCGGTTTTCTGCACCAAACAGCCGAGGGGATAAAATACTACCCCGACTGGGCGGACAGATACAACCTCCGCTGGGCGTATAGAATATATGACGAGCCTTACCTTTTTAAACGCTATCTAACAAACTACTCAAGATTCGCCCTTCATTTCCTGCGTGATATGAAGGAGTTCAGGAGGCTTTGCAGATGAACTGGTGGTGTCTGGTCAGCATATCCCACTCCGTTTCCATCAGCTCCACCCAGATAATCCTCGGCGGGCTGCTGTTCTATTGGATATACATCTCATACAAGCACAAGGACTTCTCCCTCGGCAGGGATCCTCTTATGATAGCCCTCGGCGTAATGTTTATAACAGGCCTTATCTCTGTGATCGCCGGGCCTTATAAGTTACGGGCGGCGGAGGGGATAACAAACTACTGGATATTTCTCTATCTCTTCGCAGGGATCTATTACATAAAAGATACCGCAACCCTCAAAAGGATATACTACTGTGCAGCACTGGGTGGTGCGATAATATCCGTAACAGGGCTATATCAGACTCTCGTAGCGGGTGAGTTCCGTGCAGAAGGGTTCTACTCCCACCCCCTCACCTTCGCCAACGTACTTACAATTCTTATAACGATGAATGCAGTACTCATATTAAGAAAGGGTTGGAACGATAAGAAGGAACTGGCCTATCTTATGGTTACGGTTCTGCTTATGTTTGCGGCTGTGCTCGCCTCCGGTTCGAGGATGCCCATACTAACCCTGGCGGCGATCTTCCCCGTTATCGCCGTTGCAACACTCCGCTGGAAGGGGCTTGCACTCTCCATAATCGTCCTTGCCGCAGGGGTTGTGGCCATATACTTCTCCCCGTCGATGAAACAGAGGTTTATATGGTCGCTAAGCCAGGATCTCAGCGACGGGATGACATCATTCGGTAACCGGCTGGAGCTCTGGAAGGCATCGTGGGAGATGTTCAAGGACAGGCCCCTCTTTGGCGTGGGCTACAAAAACTTCAGCAAGGTTGTGCGCGATTACCTCACCCAGGACGTTTACTCCGTCGCCCATGCTCATAACGCATACATTCAGCATATCGTGCTCCACGGCATAGTGGGCTTCGCCTCACTTCTCGCATTCCTGGGGCTTATAATTAAAAGAGTCTTCGGTGTAGTAAACCGCTCCCCTTATCACTTTGCCTCGCTGTTTATCCTTGCCGCATTCCTCATCTGCGGGCTTACAGAGAACACCCTAAGCGACTCGGAGGTGGCGATGTTCTGCATGTTCCTCGTGGGGAGCGCCATCGGCTCAGGGGAGAGAAATGAGACCTCCCACTGAACACGGCAAACACTCCTTTCGTCGATGATAAAGAACATAATTTATAAACAGCTTCTTTCCGATTCCGCCGTTTACGGGGCCGGGATGGTTTCTATCAAAGCTATCTCCTTTCTCACACTCCCAATTTACACACGCATTTTCTCCCCCGAGCAGTTTGGTGCTATTGAGATGCTTAGTATTATAGGAACTTTCATAGCCTTAATCATGAATTCCGGAATGGACTCAGCCCAAAGCTACTACTTCATGGAGGCCAAAAATAAAAACAACTATGATATAAGAGATATAACAACCGCTGTTCTTCAATACAGACTTGTTTCCGGCGTATTAATCATAGGTGTTGTTTCTGCCCTGTCTCCATTTATTATCGACTTCAGTTTCGACACGAATATCGAAGTAAAACTGCTACTGATCGCTGTTATTTCAATTTTTTTTGCAAACCTTGTTAATCAGAGTCTCGAGATATTCAGACTTATTTATAAACCGTATCAGTATATTGGGCTGTCTCTTTTCCAAACATTAGGAAACATAGGCTTCATCCTCTACTTCAGCTATGTAAAGAATATGGGTGTTTCCGGATATTTCTGGGGATCCGTGTGCGGCTCATTTGCTGCCCTTATAACCGGATGGTTTGCTACCAGAGAATACAGGCACTGGAGCAGATTTGAAGTAAGGCTTTGGGGGATTCTGCTGAGATTCGGACTCCCACTTGTTCCAGCAGGGCTTATGATGTGGATAATGAGAGCCAGCGATCGTTGGTTTGTAATGAATATGCTAAGTTCTGCTGATGTGGGTATATACGCCGTAGCGGCAAGATTCTCTGCGATTATGATTGTTTCTGTTGAAGTATTCCGTAAGGCAGTGTGGCCAATTGCCATGGATATGCTTCACAAAGATGACGGACCAAAATTCTTTTCAAATGTGTCTACAGCCTACATACTTGCAGGTTCTGTGCTAAGTATTGCTTTTACAGCCTTGTCCCCCTTTATAATAAAACTTCTCGCCGCACCTGAATATTTCGAAAGCTGGAAGGTTCTTGGCATACTCAGCTGGGTCTCTGTTTTTTACGGGTTTTACCTCTTTAGCGGTATCGGTTTCTTCTCAAGCAGGAGAACATATCTGACCCTATACTCATACGCAACCGGAACCGTTGTGAACCTGATTCTTAATTATTTTCTGATTAGAGCCATAGGTATAGAAGGTGCTGCCTATTCCACAGCTATAGGCCTACTCACAGCCAACATAACATCGATAATACTCGGAAGAAAGCTGTACTCGATCAAGTGGCGCTATGGAATACTTGCAACTTGCATCACTGCAGGACTGCTCTTTACATGGTTTTACACAAAACTTAATTTCGCTTGGATTACCTAAGACTGTCTCTGAGTAAGAAATAGAGCTTGAGCAACCTAGAATCTATTCGGGATATACTGTAATAATCCTTACGAACAGAACCGAAGCTCCGGAAGAAGCTTTCGATATTCTTATCCATAGACCCTTCAAAATCGAACTCCTCAACCTTACCGTGATAATGCCTGACAGCCTCTCGAATTATCAGGGAACCTGCTCCGCTGTTTCGGTACTCAGGATCGGCGCCACTTACAAGGTAATAACAGCTCATGGAATCATGAACAAAAAGTGCCCCCGCCACAGGATGCTGATCCTTATAAGCAATGAACATCTCGGCTGAATCATTCTCTATACAGGCATCGTACACCCTTTTCAAGAATTCTTTCGAATAAGGAGCGGGCATACCCTGTCGCTCATAGGTTTTCATTACAAGACTGTACAAAAGATCAACATCATCAGCTCTTTCAAGCCTACACTTACTTTCAGCTTTTCTTATCTCACTTCGCACCTTTGCGGCAAACCGTTTCTCAATTTCTTCAACTTCATTGGTCAAATCAATCACATATGTATATCGAGTCGTCTGCTCAAACCCCTCCCAATAAAAGGGTAGCCAGTTATCAAAGCTGTAGTGGAAAGTATGCCGGAAAATATCGAAGGGGGGGATATTCTCAATAAAGCTCTCGCATTTTTTCAGTCTGTAGCTCTCCCAACTGGCATCGGTATGGTTTTTCTCACGCCTTATCCATGGGCCTATAAACTGAGTCAGGGCCGGTTTTGAATAGACCTTTCTTCCATGCTTCCTGTAAAACGGGAGAGCCCAGGCAGATTCTATCCGACCGTTATTCTCATTGATAACAGCGTCCCAATCCTCCTCAACGCATGCGACATCAAGCCACCATCCTTTCTGGAAGATACGGAATCCGGACTCCTCAACACTAAGCTTTCGGTATAGATCTTTATTAAGGTGGTCCATTTACCTGTATTTCTCCAAGTAGTAATCAACTTTGTTTTTAAAGTCATTACTTAGATCTTTTCTGCCGTCAACAGGTTTAGGCATTACAAGCCCTTCCCTCTGCTTTATGCCAGTAAAATCTTCTATTTTCTCAAGCACTTTAATAGGATTGTCTAACAAATCTTCATAAAATATTGTAATGTATTGAGTATCACAATAAAGCTTGAGATCATTTATAATTCGTTTCTCGATCAAAGCCACCTGTGCAGTGACCTGCTCTAAAGGCTCTTTTGTTAAAAGACTCTCGTAGCCCTCCGGTTTGAGACTAAACCATTCATACTGGCTTCCCATAACCTTATCTCTACCTTTCAAAATCGATAAGACAGTATCGTAAATATTTCTCCTTATGAAAATAAACTTAGGATATTCTGCACTTATTTTTAACATACGTAGACGTAAACCTGCATTGAGGTTTTTAAAAATAAAAGGTCTACTAAACATATTGGACATGCTGTTAAGGTAAACATTAAGTTTTCCTATTTCTTCAGAATTTAGCGTACTCTCATCTGCTACATGCTGTTTTTCTGTTAACCAATTATACCAAAAGTCACCACATTCATTTGGCCCCCTGGGACCACCTTCTACTGTTTTCCCATATTCTGAATTAAAACCTGAATGAGGGCGATCATTAAAAAAAAGATTACTTAGATGTAATCCTATGAGGATATTTTTATGAAAAGATGCAGAAAAGTTATCAATATAACTAACATTATATGAAGAAGTCAGTAACTGATAAAGAAAAGTTGAACCTGTTCTAGGAGAACCGATAATGAATATCTGAGGATATTGGGCACTGTGGCCGTAATTATCAAGTAGCTTCTTCTCAATTAAACTGATAAGAGGAGAAGACTTATAGATAGTTTTGTTGTATATTCTTCTTAATATTTCATTCAACTTTTCGCACCATTATTTTGATACAACACAAACCTGAGCTCTTCCCCGTAATGCTCATAAATCTCAGGAAACTGCTCCCTGTCAAAAGTAATCGAACTCACCATGCTCCATTCTGAAAAAGGAAGGGGGTCTTCAATACTGCTGTTTGTGTGGTAAACAAAGTAATCTGCACTCCAATCTTCGATATTCTTCTTTATGCTCTGGATGTCACGCCCCCAGAAAGATGGTAATGAATCATCGTTGTTGCTTTTGAAAACGAGATACCAATCTGGGAGCATATGGATATCCTTCAAGGCGGCAGAGTAAAGGAAGGCTTCATATAATGTACGTAGACCAGAGAAAACAGAGTTGTAAACACCATCAGGATCATCAAAGGTAAATATAATCCGAGAACCGCTTTTAACAGGGCTAAGGAAATCTGCCACAAAATCATTAATACGGTGAATTCTGTAAGGTTTGCGTTCAGGAACAATCACGAGAGGGGCTTTGGCCTCGCTAAATTCAAGGAAAAAAGGAAGTGGATTTATCAGAATAATGAATGAGATAAATAAAGCTGGGTTGAAATGCAGGATAGTAATTACTGCACCAAGGCAAAGGGTTGGAACCATTGCAGAGGCGTTGTCTCCATACCTCATATAGGTGGACGAGTTGAGAAAGAAGAGTACCGCCATCGCCGTAAAGAGAGGGTCAAAATTCCCGGCAGTAAGATACAGAACAGCCATAAACTGAAGGTTAAGTGCTAAATAATAAACAGCTTTAGCTACAACTGAAGGTTGTTTTGCCCTTTTGTACTTCACATTCGATGAGATCACCCCTAGCCCTTTCAGGATATCGGCAAACTGCTCTCTCATCTTGCCTGCCTTCAGAAGGGGAAGAAGATGTGTCGCAATCTTCAGTGATGATGGAATAAACGCAGCAGCAGGGAGCAGTGACAGCGAAGATATCGAGGCAACGACTGTAAATACTCCAGCCGTGACCCATGCAGTAAAGCTCCCGAAACTTACCAGAAGCCAGCCGAGGGAGGCAAGCAGGTAGTTCCCCGTGTATAGCCCGTATAGCCCCATAGGGAAGAAGAGCCATCCGAGTGCGTTATAGTTTTGAAGTTCAAATGTGTTGGCATAGAACATACTGCTCAGCATTATTGCTGTTACTACAAGTAAAACTACTCCGGAGTCCACTTCTGTTGTCCATAGCATAAACATGGACAGCATCCCGAACATACCCATAAGAGGCCCTGCAGAGCCCATCCTTTCCGTTATATACAGAGAAGGGAGTGACACCTGAAAGAAACGTGAGAGTTCAAACTTTCCGTCACTAAGAATAGGAGAAGTCCCTGATCGTCCATATCTTTCAAAGTTAACAGCCTGAGTAGAATAAAAAAGCGAGTTTATGCCTCTTATAAGCCCAAACCGGTTGAATCTTTTAAGCTGACCCTCCGCCAGAACACGGCAGCTCCAGATTGCCTGGAGAAACCTGAAGGGTGTCGTAACGGCTACAATAAATGGACTCAGCAAAACACTGAGGAGACCACTCCAGCCATAACGCTCTATGAATACAGAGAATAGATGTTTCATTATTCGGATATCCCCAGCTCACCAAGGAGAAAGAGCAGCTCCCCCATCTCCTCGGCAATATCTTCACGTATCTCTCCGCCAAACTCAAGTATATCCAGACAGTGGTCCCTCACCCCCTCAATATCAGCATCCTCTTCCTTCACAAGGACAATACAGCCAGCGGAATAAAGATGAACTGCCGCATCCGCCGAGCTTCCCGTTATTGCGGCGGCGAACATCTTTCTCTCTATAAGCATAGCCTCATAATCGCCGATTCGCCGGGAGATACCCCCCGTGAGCACGATTATAGCACCCTTATGCCCGATCTTTTCGAAACGGTAGCCCTGATCTGCAATGGATACCTCCGCTCTGGAACCGGCCTGCTCCCGTGGACCCGATTCTTCGTCATAAAGGGGTTCGAGGATGATTCCGCCCCCCATGATCTCATAATCACGCACCATAACGAAACGCCCTGTATGCGGGAAATCGGTCACTGTATCAAAGGCCGCCGGTTCATCCAGCTTTATGATGCATTCGGCAACCTCGTTCCGCTCAACGGCCTTTCGCTCGCTGGAGTGGTTAAGGTCGGAGGAGTCGATAACACGCTGAATATCTGTGATCCTGCCGATTATCTTTTTGCTTCCAAGACGGAAGGTAAACTTGCCGTCAACACCGATGGGTTTCTTGCCGAGCCAGAATATGCTCGCCTTGAATGTATCCGAAACCATCGGAGGTTCCTCTGCGGCGAGGGAGACCATATCACCCCTTCTTGCATAAACAGGGTCTTCGGTGGTAAACCCTGTGGAATCCATGTATCCGGAAGACCCAAGCTCACCATCGGGGAAGGTCTCTATACTCTTGATTTTTGTTTTTGTCCCTTCGGGGCTTATGAGGATCTCGTCCCCCTTCCTGAGGACACCGCTTGTTATCCTTCCGGCAAGAATCCTCCTCTCATCCCCCTCGGAGGTGAACTTGTACACATCCTGAACGGGCATGCGGAGGGGTCTGTCAGCATAATCGCCTATACGGGTATACTGCTCCATCGCCTCGGCAACGGTATATCCGCTGTACCATGGCATATTAGTACTTTTTCTGTATACGTTGTCACCGTTTATCCCGCTTGCAGGGATGATAAACATCGGTTCAACGCCTATGCTTGAGAGGAAACGGAAGTATTCATCCCTTATCTTTGTGAAGATCTCCTCGCTGTAGTTCTCCTTGTCCATCTTGTTCACAACAACGCCGATCTGGCGTATACCGAGAAGTGAGGCCATATATCCGTGCCTGCGGGAGTTCTCACGCACCCCTTCGGAGGCATCGATAACGAGGAATGCACCGTCCGCACGGGAGGCTCCGGTGATCATGTTCTTAAGAAATTCGATGTGCCCCGGGGCATCCATAACAAGGAAGTTGCGCCCCTGTGCACCCTTATAGAAGACACGTGCGGTGTCTATTGTTATCCCTTGAGCCTGCTCAGCTTTGAATGCATCTATGAGAAAGGCATACTCCATGGGTTTTGAGTTCTTCTCACACCAGTCCTGCACCTGCTCCAGCTTACCTTCGGGGAGGTTTCCCGAATCCGCCATGAGCCTGCCCACTATGGTGCTTTTGCCGTGGTCAACATGTCCGGCAAATACAACGCTTACAACACCCTCGGCCATTACATGTACCCTTCCTTGCGGAGTGTTTCCAATCCTCCGCCGTCATCCTTATCCTGCGCCCTTCCCGAACGCTCAGCTATGTTTGAAAGCCTGCCGGAGCGAAGCTCCTCTATTATCTCATCCACATTGGAGGCATCGGACTCGATGGGTCCTGTGCAGGGCTCACAACCTAGTGAGCGGTATCGCTTCCCGTTCCTGGAGAAATAGAGGGGCACAACGGGTATGCTCTCCCTCTTGATGTATTCCCAGATGTTAAGCTCGGTCCAGTCGAGCAGGGGGTGGATGCGCACATGGGTTCCGGGTGCGAAATCTGTCTTGAACTGGCTCCAGAACTCGGGGGGTTGTTCGGATATATCCCAGTAACTGCTTGTGTTCCTGGGGGAGAAGTAGCGTTCCTTTGAGCGTGAGCCCTCCTCATCCGCCCGTATGCCTGCGATTATCCCCTGGAATGGCTCCGGTTTCGGGTCTGGAACGTACATACCTTTTGTATGGTCGAAATAGTCCCTCTCGCCGGTTCCGTCTATGGTTTTGACGAGGGCCTCTGTCTTGAGATACTTACAGCACGTAACCCTGTCCACAGCTCCATCGGGGAAGGTCTGTTTCCCTCTGAGAGCTTCCTTATTTGCCCCGACGAACATCCTGAGCTTCCAGTCACGCACAAGGTTATCCCGGAACTCGATCATCTCGGGGATCTTATAGTGGGTGTCGATATGAATGAGCGGAAAGGGCACATGGCCAAAGAAAGCCTTTCTTGTGAGCCACAGCATGACGGTGCTGTCCTTGCCGATGGACCAGAGCATACCGAGACTGCGGAAGTTTGCGTAGGCCTCACGCAGGATATATATCGCCGTGCTCTCAAGTTCGTCAAGGTGGCTGAACTCTTTATTCTGCATCGATTATCCTTCTCTTTTTAAGTTCATCTATAATAACCCGGACACACTCCGCCGGGGAAAGTTTATCTGTATCAAGAACTATCTCTGGTTTTGACGGGGTCTCATATGGGGAGTCGATACCTGTAAACTCCCTTATTTCGCCCGCTCTGGCCTTCTTGTAGAGACCCTTGGGGTCACGCTTTTCGCACTCCTCAAGGGGGCAGTTAACGTGGATTTCGAAGAAGTTTTTATCCGATGCGGCCCGTCTCGCCACATCCCTGTCCCGCCCAAAGGGGGATATGAAGGCTGTAATGACGATAAGTCCCGCACTGGCCATCAGGTTTGCCACCTCTGCAATACGGCGGATATTCTCACTCCTGTCCGTATCGGAAAAACCGAGATCGCTGTTCAGCCCCTGACGAATATTATCACCATCGAGAACGAAGGTATGGGCCTTATAATCCCTGAAAAGGGCATGATCCAGTTCTCTGGCTATGGTCGACTTACCGCTTCCGGAAAGCCCTGTAAGCCAGATTACAGCAGGGGAGTGCCCCTTTATGGAGCTTCGCTCCAGATCGCTCACCTTATGTGTTTCTGTGGTTAGATTCCTTTCCAAATCCTGCTCCGAAAGAAGTTTTAGGAAATAATCTAGCACAGGGTAAGGCAAAAATGGAAGTGTGTATTAAACTGTTTCGTTCCTGATTAGGTCTGCCATTTCATCCATCCTGATCAGCCTTTTCCCCGACTCGCATATTACATCAAGTGCACGTCTGAAATAATCGAGCTTGGTCTCGATACTGATCTGAGATCTTTCTAAACTGCATCCTCTCGTTCTGTCCAAATCCTGAGGGGCGAGGAGGTCAGCAGGATGAACAAGATAGTAGAAATACTTGTACCTCTTAAGGCAATCTCTCAGGAGGGCTTCATGCCTTTTCCACCCAAAAACAAAAGCAGTTGTGTGCCAGCAGGCCATCCGGAACTTTGCAGTGGGCAGGGGCATAGTAACCAAGCCATCCTTAACAAAGGGGGCTCTCCTGCCTAACAGCGGATTGAACCAATCCTTTCTCATAAGAATATTCTTAAAGGTTGGGCTCCCAAAATGATTCAATAGCATTTTTGCGATACTGGGATATAGAAGGAGTGTGGGAAATGAGGATGTGTCATAACTATAGCTCATCTCTTTGAGAACGCTCTGAACACGGCTTGAATTAGACCATCCCGGCGCAATAAACCCCTTTGGCTCAACACCGGTTATCTCAAATAATGCCTTATGCGACTTCTCTATCTCGTCTTTAACTCTATCGTAGGATAATGAACCAAGACTAAGGGGGTGTGACCAGGTGTGATTCCCTATCTCATGCCCTTCCTCAGCATATAGCTTCATACCTTTTCTTGAGAAATTATACTCCCCGTCCTTATCGATCAGGTATGTGCTGTACTTAAAACCATAATCCTGTGCAAACCTAAGGAACCTTTCCTGAACCACTCCATATGAAGGATCTTCATAGTTTTCAGGGAAGCCGTAGACTTCGGCTAGAGAATCGTAGTTGATATTGATTGCAGCAAAGCTCATCTAACCTTCCACCCTCCCAAAATATCACTAAGACGTACAATCTTACCCCCCTTTTTTCTAAAAACAGACAAATCCTTTCTTTCCGGGAAGCTGTAGTAGGTGTCCGGAAGCGAGCTGTCCTTTGGAACATATTCCTCATTTTTTAGCCTTTCTATAGCCTCCAAAGCCATTGAGGGATACTCTGAAAATACTGTACGATAGAACTCTATAAGGGAACCATAGCTTCTTCCAAGGTGTTTTTGAGCGAGTATTTCGCCGGTATCGATCCCCTCATCGACTTTGTGAAAAGTAAGACCGTGGGGTTCGGATTGAACAATATTCCAAATGTAGGGAAGAACGCCCTTGGATGAGGGAAGAAGCGCAGCGTGGTTGTTTATAACGCCTAACTTTGGAGCATGTATGATTGGATGCTTTAGGATATTGCCAACCATGATGAATATTACATCAACATCATTATCCTTAACCCACTCAACAACATCATGGTTATTCGGGTTTCCCCCCTTATGAACAGGGATCGAGCTGTCATTTGCAAGTCTCTCCCAGCTGTCGAAACTCCCCCTGAAACCCTCAGTCAAGGAGTAGAGACCAAGAAGGAAAAAATCGATAATACCGAATGTTTTTAAGTACCATAGAGGAATCTGAAGTCCGGTTCTTTTGCCCATCCTGTCTGGGAACATATATATGCCAGTAATTTCATACCCGGGGGGAAGCTGCTCAACAACCCTTCGCCAGGCTGGGAGTGCGAAATTTCTTTCATCACTACAAAAAACGGCAATTTTCATAATAAGCGTTCCATTACTTTACATACTTTGAGCATAGGTAATCTGCGATCACCCCGGCGGATTCATCTATGCTGTTTTTCTCTGTGTCAATAATCAGGGCGGGATTTTCAGGCTCTTCATAGGCATCGCTTACTCCTGTGAAGTTCTCTATCTCACCACGCCGGGCTTTTGCATATTTGCCGGCGGCATCCCTCGCCTCACATGCGTCCACGCCAGCCTTGATGAACACCTCCTCATAGCTCCCGCACAGCCTCTCTATCTCAGCACGCCCCTCCTTATAGGGTGAGACAAAGGAGGCCACAACGCCCCTTCCGTCCCGCTCGAACATGCTTAAGAGAAGACCTACACGCTTAAGATAGCGAAGACGTTCCTCACGACTGAAGCCCTCCTGGGGAAAGAGGGAGCGGACATCCTTGCTGTCGAACCTTTTAACGGTTACACCACGCTCGGCCATCAGCTCGGCCACACGATCGCCTATTACCGTTTTGCCTGCACAGGGGAGCCCTGTTAACAGCACAACAAAGGGCTGAACCTTCTTTATTCCGAAACCTATGCGAGACCATATCCTTTCGTGGAAGAAATAGAGAAATATCTTGGAAACAGACTCAAGCCCTCCGGCCAAAAGGGCAAGCTCAAAGCGCCCGAAGATAATATACACGATGGTGGCAGTAACAAGCGTTGCTGTAATCCGCCATGAAAAGGCTTTTATGAGTGAACGTTTCTTGGTTTCCATTATTAAACCTGTTTGATTAATCCAAAGATTTCTTGTTATGAAAGTAACGTGATGTTGCCATATGAATTGTACTGAATTTTCCGCCATGGACAACATTACCCGTCTCCGGTTTATTATCCATTTCCCTCTCTATCTCACCAGTCCTAATACTAATACGCTTATGAACAGTCATTCCCCTAACTGGTTTATTGGGGCTTATCAAAACCTTTACAATCAGCTTTTTAACTAATTCCCTCATAAAGCCGAATCTTGATATAGCTGGCAAAACAAGCCTTAAAACAGCCATTCTGAAAGGGTCCACCACCTGTCTGTTCACCTTTGCGAAGCCTGCAACTACGGTAACAGATTCACCTTCAAGGACACAACTAGAGTTCTGAAGAAACTGTGACGAGTACAGTTCCCCCGAATCAAAATAATAGGAACCGCAATCATCGACAATAAGAGAGCCAGCTTGTTTATCAAAAATTTTTACAACTCCACCCTTTGAAACCCCAATAACCGTATAGAGCATGTCTGTGGAGGCGACAAATATACCTGCATCTTGATAGAACTTGGTAAACTCTTTCTTATACGGAAGATTTTCAATACACTCCTGCACTGCTCCATATTCAGTAAACATAATTAAGTTTGAAAGCAAAGGAGCAATGTTTCCAGCGTCATAGTTAAGAGGGTACAAATAACCAAGGTATCGTTTTTTAATTTCAGCAGTTATTGAAGTAGCTGTCGAAGAGTGACTTGAAAAAAAAGAGAAACCACCGGGATAGGGTATCTCAGTATTTCTTGAGCCGTACTCTCCACCGTAACTCCCATCAGGATGGAAGAAATGTGAGCAAAACTCGATACACTTCAGTGCTATTTGTATCAGCTCTTCATCCTGTCTGAGCTCAAGGATTCTGGCTGTATAATAAAGAGCCAGAGACTGATACCCGGGATCTGCTCCTCCGTACTCTTCAAGCCACCCTTCTGAATTTGAAGCCTTTTTTACTACACCGGTATAGTAGTCACCTCTATCTTCATATTCTGGACCTTCATCAAAGGTTTTATGGAAATAATAAAGCGAAGCTGCTGTACCAAGTAGATGGTTTGATATAATGCCATGCGTTTCATCGTTCCTCATCAAATAATCTGCCATAGGCTTACAGCACAAATAGAACTCCCTTCTCTCCTCTTCATCCAAATGGACAGATATTGTTCTATACGCAAGGATAATATCAAGAAGAAGAAACCCTGTACCTGCATGACTGCTTTCATAGGGGTATGCCTGATTTACAGAACCGTTATCGTTCAATATTGAGCGGGTAAATCTCAGAATAGATAAAATAATCCCCTTTTCGTCAAGACTCAAAGATTCCGTATTTTTCATGATATACGCTAAAGGGTATATAAACCTCTGGAGTGTTGCATCCGGAAAGTCTTTAATTTTCCAAGCCCAGTGGAGTCTATCACAGCAGCCAACAGTTTTGGAGAGGGGGTCTCGGTCTATATTACTCATCAGATAAGGGTAGGTGTCTTTTATCAACTTTAATGAATCATCCATCTATGAATGTCCTGTACCATAATTCCAGATTAAGAGCCCCCCACAGATCCCTTGAGAAACGGTTTGATGCGTTGAGCTGCTCCTCCACCGCTTCGGTGTTTATGATACCCCTCCGCTTTGCAGTTTCACCCGTAAGGATATCCATAACATACTCCCTCAAAGGCCCTGTAAACCATTCGGAGATCGGCGTCGGGAATCCCATTTTATCCTTCCTCTCCACAATCTCATTGGGGAGCAGGTTCTTGACAGCCTTCAGGAGGATGGACTTCGCCTTACCGTTGTTGAATTTGAAGAGCGGCGGCATCTTAGCGGCCATCTCCGCAATACGGTAATCGAGCAGAGGAACCCTCGATTCAAGGGAAACCGCCATGCTCATCCTGTCCTCAACCTGTAGAAGCCCCGGTAGAAGGGTCTTTGTATCGAAATAGGTCATCCGGTTGAAGTAGGAACCAAGACCCTCACGGTTGAAAATATCGCTGAAAAGACCGAACATAGCCTCACTGTCCACACCTTCAAGAAAACCCTCATCGTAAACCTTATGGAGATTGGGGGAACGGTTCACAAGGGCATAGTAACGCCTGTCCATCTCCTCAAAAAGCCCGCTTCCGAACTGCTGCTTTATCATCGGCATATACTGCTTAAGCATCGGCAGGCTGTCTACAATGGTTTTGAGCGTTACGACATAATAGCCGTCCTGGGTCCCGTTTATGGCACCCTTCAGGCACTGTTCAAGGTATGCAACGATATACCTGGCATAGCCGCCGAAAAGCTCATCACCCCCCTGACCGCCGAGAACAACCTTGACGTTCTCCGAAGCCAGCTTCGAAACCATATACTGGGGGAAAACACCAGGCCCTGCCACGGGGAAGTCCATATGATATACGAGCTTCTCAAAATCACGCTCGAAGTCTGTATGCTCAGGCCATATCTCGAAATGCCGGCTCTGTATCTTGTCGCTAACTATACGGGCGTAGTGCGTTTCGTCGTATAACGGGGATTCGTGGAACCCCCCGCTGAAGGTGGAGATACTTCCCGGAAAGCTTTTAGCGGCAAGTACTGCCACCGTACTTGAATCGAGACCTCCGCTGAGGTATGAACCCACAGGAACATCCGAGCGCATCTGGATCGAGAGTGAGTTTTCCAGCAGAACAAGCAGCTCCGAGGCGAACTCATCCTCGCTCTTGTCATAATCAACAACGAAGTCCAGCCGCCAGAACTCCTTCTTCTCTTTAACTTTCCCTTTCTCCACAATCATATAGGACGCAGGCTCCAGAGCCTGAATATCCTTGAAAAGGGTATCCCCGTTCATCATAAGCTGATAGGTGAGATACTGGGATACTGCGCTTTCGTTTGCCTCTGCCTCGACCTCGGGGTGTGCCAGAATACTCTTGATCTCTGAGGCAAAGACAAAAGACTCGGAACCTTCGTAATAATACAGCGGCTTAATACCGAAATGATCCCTTGCCAGAAACATCGTATCCGTCTGTCTATCGAGCACAGCAAAGGCGAACATCCCGTTCAGATAAGCGAGACACTCCTTGCCGTAGTTGGCGTAAAGTTTGAGCAGGACCTCTGTGTCCGAATGGGTGGAGAAGCTTTCGCCATCCTGAACCAGCTTCTGCCTCAGTTCCAGATAGTTGTATATCTCGCCGTTGAATATAATCGTGTAACGTCCGTCGGGGGTCTGCATCGGCTGTTTTGCATTGGCAATATCGATGATGGCAAGACGCTGGTGGCCAAGGGCGTGGTTATTGTGGAAGAAGGTGCCGGAATCGTCGGGCCCCCTGTGGCGTATCCTCTCCATCATCGGATAGAGAACCTCCTCAGAATAACCCCTTTCGCTATAAAAACCGGTTATCCCGCACACATCAGCCCCCTATCTGGCAAATGGTTGTACGGCGTTTTGCGTATTTGTTGTAGACGTTAACCGCCTCTTCGGGGTCCTTTCTGTATATCTCGGCAAGGTGCTTATAGAATGGGCGCCAGCCTCCGAAGGGCCAGTGATACAGGATAGCCATAGAGAAGTAGCCGAGGGTGGTGATACTGCTTATCATCTTGCTGGGGCTTGCTTTTTGATCATACCGGAGCACGAAGGGCACCTCTGCGAAGGAGCACCCCATAAGCTTGAGCTTAACGATTATCTCAAGGGTGGAGGTGAAACCAAGCCCTTTCAGCTGAATGAAGCTGTTTCCGAATATGCCCACTGCATATTTCAATGCTTTGACACGATAAGCCCGGAATCCGCATGAGTAATCCCGCACACCCTTGATGTTAAACATAACAGCCATGAACAGGTTTGCCATGTAGCTGATGAAGGATCGATAGCTGTTTACCCCCATCTGACCGCCACCTTTACGGAAGCGTGAGGTATTTACAACATCGTACCCCTCCTGAACTTTCTTTATCATGCTGAGGATATAATGGGGTTCATGGGTGTCATCGCAGTCCATACGGATGGCAATATCATCATCACTCCCATGCTCTGAAACGTACTCAAACAGATCCCGCTCTGTCTCGCCCAGTCCTCTGTTAATCTCATGGCGAAGGATAACAAGGGGGTAGTCCCCTTTAACACCCTCAAGGACACAGAATGTATCGTCACTGCTGCCGTCATCAAGGGCGACTATACTGTAGTCAAAGCCCTCCTGTTTCATATACTTATCTATCTTTGGAAACATAAGGGGGATGGAATCCTCTTCGTTGAACGCGGGGAGCAGAATCCATATCTTCATAATATACCTTCCTTATAAGGTTTAGCAAAAATCTATCATAACATATCGGTGTTGCCAATATAAGCCTCTATACTCATATATATTGCGTCGCAACGTATACTCACAGGTTTTTTTTCACAAAAAGCACTTATCTTTATCCCGCTTTTAAGCTATATAAACTCCATGAAGATCGTAACGGTGGTGGGGGCAAGACCCCAGTTTGTTAAGGTAGCAGTTGTAAGCCGAGCTCTAAAGGAAGCGGGGCTTGTGCATGAGGATATTATCCATACCGGACAGCATTTCGATAAGAACATGTCCGACATATTCTTCCATGAGATGGAGATTCCCAAGCCCACAGTTAATCTAGATATCCACGGGCTTGCCCAGGGGGCCATGACCGGCAGGATGCTTGAAGGGCTGGAACAGGAGCTTATCCGCCTTAAGCCCGATGCTGTGCTTGTATATGGGGACACAAACTCAACGCTGGCCGGAGCACTCGCCGCCTCGAAGCTCCATATTCCGGTGGCACATGTAGAGGCCGGCCTCAGAAGCTTCAACACAGCTATGCCCGAGGAGATAAACCGCATCCTCACCGACCGTATAAGCACGCACCTCTATGCACCCACAGAAACCGCCGTTATGAACCTCGCCTCCGAAGGTTATCTTGACATGGACTGTACTGTTTTCCAGACTGGTGATGTCATGTACGATGCTGTTCTCCACTATAAACCAAGGATGGTAAAGCCTGACAATGTTGGCACAGAAGACTTTCTCCTGTGCACTATACACCGCCAGGAAAACACAGACCATCCGGAAAGGCTGAACTCCATCTTCAAGGCTCTCAGGGAGATCGCAACCGAACGTCCCGTTATTTTGCCCATGCACCCCAGAACCAGAGGGAAGGTGGACGATGAACTTATGGAGGGGCTTAGCATCATCGAGCCGGTGGGGTACTTCCAGATGCTTTGGCTCCTTGAGAACTCCTCCATGGTGCTTACAGACAGCGGCGGACTGCAGAAGGAGGCCTATTTCTTCAATAAGCCCTGCATAACAGTAAGGGATGAAACGGAATGGACCGAGCTTGTGGACGGTGGAGCAAACGTTGTGGCCGGAGCCGAGAGAGAAGCGATTCTGGAGGCGTACCATAACTTCGCTTCGTCAAAACAAACCTTCAGGGAGGGGCTATACGGAGACGGAAAGGCCGGAGAGCATATAGCGGAGCTAATCCAGTCTATCTAACCTGCCTGCCTATCGTACCCCCCTTTTAATCCGGCCTGCTTGCCGAGGAAGATTCCGGCGATAAGCATGATAAGAAACTCTGAATGGAAGAAGTAGTGGGCGTTCAGAAGAAACCCCATGATCTCAACTCCGGTAAAGTTCATGAGTGTTGCAAGCCCTATACCAAAGACAAGCCTGTCATCAACATCGTAACGTACATACATAACACGCTTTCTAAGGAAGAAAACGGTCCATATCTGGTAAACGACATAGAAGAACAGGGCAAAAACACCCCCTTCCACGAACATAAGCAGATAGTCGTTGTGGGCGGCAACACCCAAAACTCCGGATATTTCATAGAAGAACTCGTTGAACCCTCCCATGCCTATCCCCGTCCAGAATTCTGATGAACTCAGCCCCTGAAAGCTGTCCTGAATGATCGTAAGGCGATAGTTGGTGGACGGGTCAAGCTCCTCCATGCTGAATAGCTCCTTCAGCCTCGGAAAGAGGTCGGTGTTCAGAATAGTATACACCAGCCCTGAAAGCACCGCTCCGCCGGCGATTATGACCCTTAGCTTCTTAAGGAAGGACCTTCCCGCAAGGAGGTGGGCAGCGTACAGGGATGCAAAAAACGCAATGGTCAGCATCCTTGATCTCGCCAGAAGCATAAAGACGAGACCGGACAAAAACAGGAACCTTGCAAATAGCCTGAATAGGGGGTCCAAAGGCCTTTTCAATGTCACATTAAGCATGTACCCGCACAGAACGAATAGCAAAAGAGCGTAGCCGAGCTGGTGATGGTTGAAATGCCCTGCCACACGGTAAGCACCGTTCTTGAACTGCACACTCCCCGTGGCTATTTCCCAGAGTCCCCCCAGAACTGCCACAATTAGCATCAGCATAACTGCGAGGTCCACCACCCGAAAGGAGCTTCGCCCCCGCTTTGCCAGATACCACGAATTATATAGAACAAGGAGATAGCCGAAAAATCTTAGGAAACTGGGCGCCCACTCTGAAAGTGAGTTTTTTGCAATGGAGACAGCAGTCATCCAGAATAGGATAAAGAATAGTATATATACCGGAACGAAACGCCCCGGGATGTGCAGACCGTTCACTCCGGCAACTAGTATATTGAAATAGAAGATGAGGGCGATAAAGCCCATGTTTACTATACGCTCATCCACCCCGGAGAGGTTTGAAAGGATATAGCTAAAGGATGAAATTACGAGGAGGAAGGCCATGGAGCCGTAGTAGAGCCCCTCCCCGATCATCGGTTTATGGTTTAAGGAAGCGATTTCTCCCACTCCCAGGCTGTGCTGATTATCTTGTCCAGGCTGTCATGCTTAGGAACCCACCCAAGCACCTTACGAGCCTTTGAGCTGTCCGCCACCAATGCTGCGGGGTCACCCTCCCGGCGTTCCCCCTCAACGGTTTCGAAACAGTCGCCAAGGACACTGTAGCCGCTGTCGATAACCTGACGAACGGAATACCCTTTCCCGTAGCCCAGATTGAATACATCGCTGGAGCCGCCGTCATCTAGGTATGCCATGGCATCAAGATGAGCCGAGGCCAGATCTGCCACATGGATATAATCCCGAACGCATGTACCGTCCTCCGTGGGATAGTCCGTACCGAAGATACTCATCCGCTCGATCTCACCCTTGGCCGCCTTAACCAGCCTGACGATAAGATGGCTGGCATTCTCTGTGCGCAGTCCCAGTTTTCCGTCGGGGTCAGCGCCAGCCACGTTGAAATAGCGAAGGGAGACAAAGCGTATACCCGATGCCTCTGTACTCTCCTCCAGAACCTTCTCCACAAGCATCTTGGATGTCCCGTAGGGGTTAATCGGTGCTAAGGGCTCATCCTCCGTTATCGGATTATTCTCCGGCTGGCCGTAGACTGCGGCTGTGGATGAGAATATGAATTTGTCCACACCGCACTCCTTCATGGCACCAAGGAGGTTTATGCTGTTGCGTGTGTTGTTTGTGAAATATTTGAGAGGATCACGAACCGATTCATCCACCCGGATAGATGCGGCGAAATGCATAACCGCATCGGGGGTAAAATCCCCCATAACACGGTTAAGCTTATCCATGTCTGCCAAATCCCCTTCAACAAGCTCACCATAAAGAACGGAGCTCCTGTGACCGGTGGATAGATTGTCATATACAAGAATATCGTGCCCGGCCTCACCGAGCTGTTTAACAACATGGGAGCCGATGTACCCAGCCCCCCCTGAAACAAATACCTTCATTTAACCAACCACACACATTGTATTTAGAAAGGGGGCCAGGCCCCGGTTATTTAGTTCATATACATGTCAAGCTTAAACTTATGCCAAACAGCCTGACAGTATTTGTTCTTCTCTTTCTCTTTAGCCGCCATCAAAAGAAGATCTGCAGCCTTCTCAAGGTCCTTTTCAACACCCCAGCCCTCGGCATACATCCTACCCAGATTGCAATAGGAGCGCTTCAGGCCTTGCTCCGCCGAGAGTTCATAAAGCCCGAGAGCTTTATCATAGCTCTGCTCAACTCCGCCTGTGGCGTTCTCATACATGTTCGCCGCCATGAAAGAGCTTCTCGCATGCCCAGCCTTAGAACCCTTAAGGAACCATTTAAGGGCGACATCATAATCCTTCTTAAAGCCCTGACCGTTAAAGAACATTCCACCGATGTTGTAGTAAGCATCGGGATTCCCCTGCTTTGCGGCCTTTTCATACATCATATAGGCAACATCGTAACGGTCCTCTGCCATTGCCCTGGAGCCTTCCTTGATATAGTCCACGCAGAAAAGCCCCCCCGAACAAAGGATTGCTAATAACACGGACACAGTCTGTACCATTCATTTTCCTCCAATGGTAATAGTATTTATGACCCTTTCGAGCCGTTATTTCTTTTGGAAAGATAGTGCATAACAATGGCTATGAGGAACGCCGCCGCTGCAACGAGAATCACGAAAACACCGCTGAACACAACAAACTTTTTAGGGTTAACACCGTGGGCGGTGTCGTTGCGCATATCCGTTTCGATGAAATAAAGCTCCTTGCTTGCATTCACATTCTTGTTAACTATCTCATTGTAGAGGACTCTAATCTCACTGATGGATTCCATGAGAAGAACACGCATCTCATCGAAACGTTCTCTTATCATGAGGTCGATGTCCTCGCCCCCCCTGTTATCTTCCTCCAGGCCTTCGAGAATATTCTCATATATCTTGATACTCTTTTCGTATGATATTGAATCAAGCCTCTCCTCAACGGCCTTATCAAGAAGCTCCTTCTTGTATTGAAGTTTTTTATCCGTTGTGGCGAGGTTTATTATATTATCGATAAAGCTCTGGTCCAGCTGGGGGATCATTGCAGGAAAGCCGTTTTCACCAGCACCCGCCTGGGGCTGAACTCCACCCCTCTGCTCATTCTCGTATCTCTCCACAGCCTTCTCATAGGACTCGGCTCTGTCCATAACAGCCTCGTACTCTATCTTTGCCTGGAACGCCTGCTCCTCAAGATAGAGCCTGATAAACTCGGGATTCTTGTTCAGACCGAGTGAGGTGATATATTTCAGAAGCGGATTAAGTCTGAAATTAAGCGCATTCTCGAGCTTGATCCGTATCTCCGGCAGGGTCAAACCACTTTCGGGGGATGATATCTTCTTACCGCTCGGGAGATCGATTATCTCCTTAATATTCTCGAGCACAACGTTATAGGTAGAACGGAGCATATCAACTGCGATAACATACTCCTCCTTATCTATGAGATCCTTCTCAATAACGATATCATCGCTGAAAATATTGACGGGATACTCAAGGTACCCGTTCTCCTTCGCCTTCTGAGCCCAGCGGTCAAGTATGTCGTGGAGAAACTTGTCCTTAAGCTCATCAGGCATAGCCTTCATGGGGTTTTTCGGGTTCATGTACAGGAGCCTCAGATCGAGGATACCCGAATTATCCACGAGGAACTGCATCGTCTTCTGGGCCTCCTCCTTCTGCTCAAAGGTGGCCTTCCTGTCCACAAGCACCTGCTGAAGCTCTATAAGTCTGCGCTTTTTCTCTATAGGCATACGTGGTTCGACATACACAGCACTCCTGAAGGTTTCGAAGGTGATATACTCATCCAGACTGTTCAGTGTGTAGACTTCCCTGAGAATATCGGCGGAGGTAATGTCAGTTGTATCAAACTTGGTCACGCCATCGGGATAAAGATTCTGATTAAATTTCTCTGACTCAAGCCTGAAATCCGTATAGGAGCTTGTAACTGTCTTGGTAAGATAGATATATGAGAAAGCCGCAAGACAGAGCAGGATAGCCGCTCCGACTGAGGCTATGATAGGCTTAATATATTTCCCAAGTGCGCTGAACACCTGCAGGATATCGATTTCATCGTTTCTGTTGTTTTCGGGGGTCATTGTTTTCACCTGTACAAAATAATTAGAGCTAAAGATACCACAGCTAAGACAGCATATTCAACAGCAAGTTCAGGGCCTATCCCTTTAAAAACAGGGGTCTTAGAGATATTCATTCAAACGGCGGGCTATGTTCTCTGCTCCCCGCAGGTTTTCCTCAGACACAAAACGTGTGTAGGCACCTTCCGCAACAACTATTCCGTCCCTTTTCAACAGATCTAGATTCTGGAAAAGTTCTTCATCACTATAGATCTTTATAAACTCATCGCAGGCGGTGAACTCCTTTTGGAACCTCCAGAACTGTCCATTTCTCATAAGAGAGAACGCCGGCTTTCTAAGCATGAGCGCCTGTATGAGAACCGTTGAATTAAAGCCGAAAACCCCATCGGAACGGGCGATATCCTCCGCCAAATCCATAGTGCTTATGCTCACAAAGTCCTTCTCTGTATACTGCTCATACCGGTTTCTGTCATCCCTGGGATGCACACGGATATTTACCCGGAACCCTCTATCCTTAAACCTTCCAACAACATCAATGAAAGAGGCGATCTCCTTCTGCTGGAGCTCATCGTAGATATTTTCGTTGTGCCACAGATACCCCTGGGTAACGAGCATAAGCTCCTTTGCTTCACCACCGGAACGAACGGGAAGATTCTCACCGAAACGCACCAGATCACCGAACCTCGGCACTCCGGTTATCTCTATCCTTCCGCCGTCAACACCCTTTGCCGTTAAAAGCTCCTTTATATAGCGGCTCGCCACAAAGATCCTCTCAAGGCTTTTAGATGAGCCAACCTCGCTCGGAAGGTAGTAGCTGAAAGGTAGGCCGGACGCAGTTCTTGCCACTAAGCTCCTGATGCTCTGCTTTATGTCATAGCTGTTCAGACCGCCGTTCCTTATCATATCTAAAAAGCTATACTCTTTATTGGAGAGAATACCGTCCAGAAGGAGGATACCCCTAAGCCCCCCTTTGTCCATCAAGACGCGCTGGAGCGCACCGTCATTACCCATGACAAAGAGCCCGAAGCGCTCTGCAAGGTATTCCGCATAATGGATAAAACTCCTGACAGATCTCACCTTTTCCAGAGGAGATGAGAGATAAAACGCCCTCTCCATCCTTATGCCGGGCTCAAGCCTCTCAAAGGGGCATCCGCCGAGGAGCTCCTGATGGTAAATACCTGACATATCAAGGAACACTGGATTTACTTCGTACTCATTCCTTAATACCTCTGCAACGGGGAGCATATTCTGAACCTGCACCTCGTTCTGGGGAAATAGCAGGATTTCCTTAACTGCTTCTGCCAAAGAATATATCCTCCTTGAAGATGAAGTAGGTTATCCCGAAGATAACGGCAAACTCCGTAAAGTATGAGGCGGCTGTTGTCCATGCCGCTGCCTTGTAACCGTATAACGGCAGCATGAAGTAGTTAAGGGCAATATTCACAACTGCGCCGATTATTGCGGGGAGAGAGAAAAGAAACATCTTCTTATGATAAAAAGCGACATTGGAAAGCACCGTATAGAGAAAGTAGAAGAACAGACCAACGAGAATGACGGGTATTATATCCGTAATAACGAGGTAAGACTCATTTGATAGAATAAGAACCCACAGCTTACGGGTAAGTATCATGAAGAGCATCGCCGCCAGCACAAAGAGGGTGTAATAACGGGCGTATTTGCGTATTCTGGGGAGGTTTTTCCGCTTAAGATTCTCCAGGATAAAGGGCTGCCACGCCTTGTTTGTGGCCAAGAAAGTCATGGATAGAATAGATGCCACAGTGTATGCGAAGGAGTATTCCGCCACCTCGGTTTTTGTGTAGAAGTATGCGATCATATACCTGTCCGACATGCTCAGGAGAAAGGCGGAAACCACCGCAGGGATAACTGGAAGAGCTATACCGAGGGAGAACTTTAGATACTTCTTCCGGAACCCGGCACCAGCACCCCTGATAACATCCTTCATGGCAAAAAGAACTATTACAACCCCCACACTAAGATGACCGTAAGCAAACCATACGGATCTGTCAGACAGGGTAAAGATTATAATCACCGTTGATATGTACGGGAGCGAGTTCCTTGCAAAATAGAATATGTTGTACAGAAGCACCTGCTTACTTATCTGCAGGTAGCTGAGATACATCTCGATGAGCGCAAAGAGGCATCCTACATAGAGAAGCACCCTGGTATATTCCGGTGCAACTATATCAAAGGGGAGGGCGAGTTCTAGCAGGATCACCGCCGCAAAAACTATGAACCCCACGGCATAAAGGTTGAATAGAAAGCCCCGCATCTGCCTGGGATAGTCGATATAAAAACGCTTAACGGATACGTTCTGGCCAAGTGAAAGAGTGAGGGATAAAACTGGAATTATGGACATATAAAGGGAGAACTTACCAAACTCCTCCTTTGTCCAGTTATTTGTAAAAACGGGAATAGCAAAGAAGGGAACCAGCTTCACAACCCCTTCAAAGAAGAGGTAGTAAACCCCTGATTTTCCCTTTAGTTTGGAGATAATACCCAAAATCAGCCACCCTGTATTTCTTTAAGAACCTCTTCGTCAACGCCCCTGCGGAAAAGCTCTATCCGCTCTTTAAGCTCCTCTTTACTCCATTCCCACCAAGCGGAATCAAGGAGCGCCTGCTTTGTTTCATCATCAAAGCGGTCTTTGATCTTTCTAGCGGGGTTTCCGGCAATTACAGCATAGGGTTCAACATCCTTTGTGACAATACTTCCAGCACCGATAACAGCCCCGGTGCCCACATTAACCCCCGGCATGATAACAACGTTGCACCCCATCCATACATCGTGCCCAACGGTTGTTCTCACGTTGATACGCTCGGTTTTTTCCGATATGCCGAACTGGGCGATGTAGGGGAAGGCGTGGGTAGAGATGTGGTCGGTAGGGTGCCCTGTGGCACCGATGGTAACGTTCCATGATATGGAGCAGAATCCCCCGACCACGGAGTTATATATATTTGTTCCCCGTCCCACGGATGTAAATCGGCCGACATTTGAGTTCACAACATTAGCTCCAGCCGCAACATGGGCCCATTCGCCGAAGCTCGAGCCGCTCGAAGAGGCATTACGGGATATGTGAACGCCGTCCTTATACTTCACTCTGTAGTATCGCAACGCTTTACGCAGGAGGGATTTCACTTAAGCTTCTCCAGAAATTCTTTCATTACAGGATAGGTATCCTCAATCTTTCTGAAAGCGGGGGTAACGGTTTCCCAGCCGGATTCCAGCCCTTCGTCTATCATCCTTGAGCATTTTTCCACAAGCTCTCCATCCGTTGTGCGCACAACGGGGAGGCCGAGGGTCTTCTGCATCCCTGCACCTCTGCCATCCTCACAGAACAGGATGGTGGGTTTTCTTCTGCTAAGAAAATGCAGATGGGCGTGGACACGGTAGCCAACATGTAGATCACAGTCCCCGTAAAAGTTTATCCTTTCAAGGTCATAGGATACATCCTCAACCTTGTGCCCCTTAACGGTAGCGTATCCGGCCATGAGAGAATAGATCCCGGCACTTCGCCATGAGGTGTGCTCATCGGGCCAAATACCTCTGTGGAAGGATACAATTATCTCCGCATCCGGGAACTTCTCCTCAAGCAGGCGGATATTAGCAAGAACCTGCTTAAAAAGCCTGGGGTTTGCGGGAGTGGTAAAGACGATCCGCCTCACCTCTGATGGGAGATCGTATTCTGCTCCGATAAACCTTTCATCGTGCCAAACCGGGCATCCTGTCATAACGACCTTGTCGTAACCCTGCCCATGGAGAACCTCAGCAGTTATTTCGTCCCGGCAGCTGTAGAGGCCGTGTTCATGGATCCTGTCCATAAGCTTTCTGGATTCAGCATTAAAGGAGAATCCGGCAGGATTATCCGCAGGCTTCCCGCTCCACCCGACGCCAAGGGGTATTACGGGGACCTCGAGGGTATCCAGATCACGACTTATGGCGTATACATCGGGGCGCATATCCTCGGCGTATCCGGGTCCACCGCAGATTATAAGGCCGCTTGTGTCGTTAATCTGGTTCATTGCTGCATCGAGGTACTGCCATCTGCCGTACTCTGCCAGATAGTCTGTAACGTGGTTTCTTATGAGCCTCTCGGCACGGTCTGCAATGAGGTAATCCCCCACATTCTTAACCGCACCGTGTATCTTTACGTATTTTTTTTCTGTCACTTAAACATCTTCCATTGCATTACAGTATCTTCATCTATGTCTTCCGCCGCAGTCATACCCACCACATCGTCCATATATCTGGGGCTTATACCGTGGGCAGGACGCTTCCATGTGAGATCACCAGCGGTTATCTTCCGTCCGGCGGCTATTTTCTTCGCCGCAACAAGGCTACGCCTTGCGTTCCTGCGGGAGGTATCCTCACTTTCCAAAGGTTTCTTATCGTAGTTCCCGGCCAGAGTTTCAAGCCTGTTTATGAGGTTTTTATATACCTTTATATCCTCTTTATCCATGGCGTGGTAATGATCGTTGCCAGGGAGTGTTTTATCGTGGGTAAAGTGCTTCTCTATGATATGCGCACCGAGGAGTGCGGCTGCCTCAAGAACCTTCATATCTTTCGGCAATGTGTGATCCGAATACCCTGTAACGTGCTCAGGGTACTTCCTGCGCAGACAGCTTATCATGGCAAGGTGGGCGTTCTCGTCATCGGTGGGGTAGTTGAGAACACAGTGGAGGAGGGAGAGGGGGACACCTTTCTCCGTAATCCAGCTTACGGCCTCCTCTATTTCATGGAGATACGCCGCACCGGTGGAGAGGATAACAGGCTTGCCGAATCCGGCGATGAGCTGGATAAACGGCTTATTCGTAATATCCGATGAGGATATCTTAAAAACGTCCATAAGTTCGTTGAGGAAGAAGGCGGATTCCCTGTCGAAGGGGGTGGACATGAACTCTATCCCCGCCCTGTCACAGTGGAGCTTGAGCTGCTCATACTCCTCCTTCCAGAACCTGTCGTACTTCTGGAAGAGTTCGTATTGGGACTTTGTGGGCTCCTTGGTGATATCCCAGTAGTACGGCGAATCCTTCGAGGCGATGGTAGCCGCCTTGTATGTCTGGAACTTTATCCCATCGGCACCAGCCTCACCCGCCTGATCTATCAGTCTCTTAGCTGTTTCCATACTCCCCTCGTGGTTCACACCCGCCTCGGCAATTAGGTATGGCCTTTTAAATACGGGGCCAAAGGGGTCGTGTTCGGCAAAAACATCCAGAATTTTCATCCGGTTATAACCTCTCGTATGATTGAAATAACCCGTTCTCTCCCTTTCCTTATATCTCGGGAGAGCATGAGTTCATTCATATATTTCCGTTCGTCAAAGTCATCAACAAGCTCTGCGAAGGTTTCTAATATGTGCTCGCTCGTCACATTAACACCGAGCCCCATATTAATAAAGCCGTTTTGGGCATTTGCAAAGAAGTGGGTCATCTCCCTCTCGTTCTGAGCCATAATAATAGCTGGTGTTCCTATACAGGCTATCTCATAAACGGTTCTTCCTGCGGATGTAAACACAATATCCGCATTAAACATGAACTCGCTCATATTCTTTATATTACGGTAGATGTTAGCCTTTTCAAATCTGCTCAGGTCATGCCCGACCTCGTAGCCGAGTCCGAGCACAACATCAACTGCGATGCGGTTGTCCACACAGAAATCGTAAATGGAATCCAGTACCTTCTCGGTGAGATTACTGGGATCAACACCACCAAAGGAGAGAAGAACCCTTTTAACATCCTCCTCAATCATCTTGTCCGGAGTGAACAGGAACTCATCCCTGGGACAGAAATACTCATGCCCGAAGTAGTGGTTCTTCAGAACCTTCCTCTCAGGATACAGCGCATTAATAACAGCATTCGCCATCTCAGCACCGCTACCCAGATCCTCGAAGTTTATGGTGGAAACGCCCATGCGGGCAAGCTTGCCCATGTAGTCTTCTGTTGTGTCGAGGATATCGCTTATTACCGCGTCGGGGGAAAGCTTTGCTATATCCTCTGCTATATCCTCGCAGCTCTGCATCCGAACGTCATAGTTGTAGGAGGCGATAACCTCCATGCCAAGGGCACTCTTCTTATCCACAAGGAATACAAGGCGGTGGTCGAGAATGTTTGATGCAATCTGCAGTTGGCGGTACACATGACCGAGGCCAATCTCTCTGTAGCCGGAAACAACGATGAGAACTGTTTTATGCCGCAGATAATACTCGCATAGCGCCCAGTCCTCATAGGTATCTATATCGATGGCCTCTTTACCCTCAAGGGGCACGACGCTCACATTCTTTCCGATTCTGCTTTTTTCTGTGATAACAGAGGATTTGGTTATGAAAAATCCCCCCGTCTCCTTGAACTCACTGGGGAGCTGCTGTCTATTAACCCTCTTTTCGTAGTTCGGCAGAAACTTATCCCCCTCCTTGCGCCAGGAGAGCTTGCGTTCTTCGGTTACAGAGAGCACAGTCTCCAGATCCGGGCTCTCTTTGAGCATCCTAATCCCCATTTCAAGGGACGACGCTTTCAGCAAGGGGGAGGTCGGCTGCATGGTGACGATTATGTCGTAATCCCTGCCGGTCCGCTCCTTCATCTCAACGTAGGCATTGTATATAACGGGATCCAGTGTCACAGCATCACCGGAAAGCCTTTCCGGTCTTCTATTAACCTCAGCTCCAAGCTTTGAGGCCATCATCAGGATCTCTTCGTCGTCGCTGTCCACAACAACATCAGCCTCACGACAACAACCCAGGGCCGTATTAATAGAGTAGTAAAGCAGTGGCTTACCGCACAAGCTTCGCAGATTTTTACGGGGAATACCCTTAGACCCCCCTCTGGCGGGGATAACAATAAGAACGCTCAAAACCGGCCTCCGTAAACCACCTGGATTCATAGAAATTACGCACAATTCATTACATATTTTAAATGAATTTGACGTAGTTAACAAGGCATTTAAGATATCCCTCAGACAGCGTTCTATTTCCATATGTGCATAAAAGCTCACCAGATCATACTAGACCACATGATAATTTTTATTATTTGTGCAACTTTTTCGCATATTTACTGAATTTTGCGTAAAAATGGGTTTAAATTTACTTGTAAATATTTATCTTAGGTATCTATAATTCGATATACACAATAGTTTTTGGAGAGTGGACAGTGGAGAATAATTTTACGGTTTTCATTGTTGACGATAACCTCCCTACCAGGAAACTCCTCTCTGCCACCATGCGCAACGAGATTGAAGGAACAGTTATTCACGAGTTTGAAAACGGTTTGGACTGCGTTAATGCGTGCAGAGAATGTAAGCCTGATATGGTGCTTATGGACTACCGAATGCCCGGTCTGGACGGCATCGAGGCCACAAGGATCGTAAAGAAGGTTTATCCTGCAGCAGAGGTTATCGCCTTTACTGGGGTCAGCGAAAGCGGGCTTGATGAGAAATTCGCTGAGGCAGGTGCATCGGAGGTTATCAAGAAACCTCTCAATGCGGATAAGCGTCTTATAATCATGGATATCTACAACAATATCATATCCGCAAGAATGACCACCGAGGAGGAGATTGCAGAAGAGGAGTTTGATGACCTTGATTCAATCTTTGACTTCGACCTGGAGGATGGTTCTACAAGCAATATTAACGAAACGGACTCTGCGTTTCTTGATCACACACACGTTGACAAAATACCGGCATCGGAATACCTGCAAAGGATCGGCGATTCATACTACGAACTCACCGATGCACTAAACGAACATAACGATGAGCTATATTCCACGGTTATGGCCTTCGAAAAGAACAAATCCTACCATATCTTCGAAGAGATCCTGCACATCCTCGAGTCATATTCGAATACACTTTACAGCCTTATTGACTTCGCCGGGCTTGAGTATGCGATGCGCTCTCTGGCGGATTTCCTTGCAGAAAGGCCTTTTGCAGACTTCTCAGATGAAGACCTGGAATTTATCTGCCAGATGCTCTATTCGGTTCTCGATGACATGCAGGAGTGGAAGAAGATCGTCTTCGATGAGCAGACTGCCCAGGATATACATTTCCTCGATCAGTCACTTGTGAGCTCAATTATGCTGATTGTGGACAGGCTCAAGTCAACGGAGAATGTGGGTGTCAGCTCGGATGATGACTTAGAGTTTTTTTAACGAATATGCCCGTAATTACAGATAAATATAAACTTCCCCTTCCCAGCTTTTGATATTGTGCTACAATAAAGGTTCGGGGGGAGTCAACTTTTCGGCGGACCGTCCCGGTCCGCCATCTTTATTTCTTATAGTAAAGGTTATGGTACCTGACCCTTGTTATCGCTGAGGCGAGTGTCCTTACATCAAGCACATCATTATCAAGAAAGTACCTTCCTATCAGCGGCTGTGCCTTTCGTTGGGCTGTCAGCAATACACGCAGGTTGAAGCCCGAAATAACATCGTTTTTAGTGAGTATTGTACCGATAAGCTCGCCAGGCCTCTTATTCATAATAAGCGGAACAATATCCGATTCATTGAACCACCCCCACATCTTCGCAATGTCCCCGATCCTGTCGCGCTCCGATCTCTGCCATACCACAGCACCGCTCAGATCCCTGTAGGAGACTATTCCGCTGTAATAGAGATATTCACCAAGGCGGAGCCTCCGTTTCGGGAGCGCACCCCTGTAATATTGGGCGTGCTTACGCCTCTGCTGCGATTGGTAATAATCCCTTCTAACCTGCTCTGTGGAGGCTCTTTTGGCGTTCTCGGCAAGCTTGCGCTTTTCGTTCATGCTGATGAATGCGCTGACGGTCTCAAAGGAGGATTTCAGGCGTATGAATTCCTCGTGCCTGCGCCTGAGCTCCGAGCTGTCCCCTCCTCTATACAGATCCGGATGCACCTCACGAACCCTGCTGCGGAAAACCTTTTTCAGTGTATCCTTATCCAGTGAGCGGACGAACTCCCCCGTAAAACGGGTGTCATCATTAAATATCTGCCTCAGTGAGGTAATTAATTCCTTATTTGTCATACTTCCCATATAAATTGCAACAATTGTGCCAATGCGTCTTGTCGCTTCCACATCTTCATGACATAATTAATACATGAGCAATTACGCAGACATGAATATGAAGGAATGCCCGATATGCGGTGGTGAAAACCTTTGCGCAGTGGCGAACCTTGAGCGCCCCGAAACCTGTTGGTGCATTAAGTACACCCCTCTCTCCGATGAGGTTCTAGAGGAATACCAGAACAAGCCGTGCTTCTGCGAGAGTTGCTATAAATCCCTTAAAGCGGGGAAAAAGCTGGTCTGAGCTCGCACCCATTCCCCATAAACAGGATCCTTTATCCTGAGATCACCCTTCTCCTCTATTATAACCCCCCTTTCTCGAAGATTCGATGCCCCTTTCTGCATAACCGCAGCAGATGTTCCAAACAGTTCGAGTACAGATGATGAGTATATCGCCTTATGCCCTCCTGCAAGTGCGGAAAGAACCTTCCTGCGTCCACCGCTTTCAATGGAGAATGCCCTGCGGAATTCGCTGTGCATCTTGCGAATATACCTTCGGAAGGCCTTCTCTCTCGTGTCCTTTCCAAAGACTTTGTTACCGGATGAAAGTATCTCAGAACATATTCCGATGGTATGTCTGGGGTGACCAGAGCTAAGTTCGGCAATGGCTCTGGCCTCATCACCGCTGCATGAGAGATCACGGGCCTCAAAGGTTTTCGTAATAAACGGGACCCAGTCCCACATGTTGATGTAGCCCAGCCTTATATCACCACCGCTTCTGCTTAGGAGGGCAACGGGCAGTATCGACTCACCAAAAAGTGCTTCAACACCTTTATCTTCCGGCGCAGTATCGATATAAATTGCCCTAAAGCCACCTTTTTCTGCGGATTCACTTACGGAACGGAGAATCCTGCCGGCACTTCTGGCCGAACCTTCCGGGAAATAGCGCACTCGGCCCCTGTATTTGAAAGCCTTATATGGCCAGGCAAAGCGGTATTCGATGAGTGCATCCTCTAGTCCGGATGTTTCCAATGAGCGCATGAAGCTGTCGAAAACTGCGCAGGTAGCAGTCCACAGATCAGCAGAGTACGGAGCTTCAACATACAACGCTTTCACCCTGCCGGTGGATTCTGCCAGAAAGGATGAACCACCCTCACCCTCGTTTACGCAAACAACGGTGTTAAGACCCTCACCGACCCTTGAGGAAAGTTCGTTAAGCTCGGAAACCCTTCCACAAAAAGAACTACCAGTAACTGCACCTGTTGTTTGCAATGACGAAGCCATACCTTATCACTCCCAGATTATCTTATAGGTATATTCGTCATTATCGCTCATTGCATTATACTAAACAGTATAATTACACAAAAAAAGGGCTCCCCAAGGAGCCCATATATCAATTTACTGCAGAGGCTTACGCCATCACAAAACTTTTTATTTAAACCACGGTATCTTTACAGGCTTCTAGAGTCCAAGAACATCATACATGCTGTAAAAACCGGGTTCTTTACCTGCAAGCCATGCACCGCCGGAGATAGCTCCCTTAGCAAAGGTATCTCTGGTATGGGCACGGTGGGTGATCTCTATACGCTCCCCCTCGCCGCAGAACATGGCGGTATGCTCACCAACTATGTCACCTGCCCTTATCGTCTGCATACCGATCTCACGATCGCTTCTTTCGCCAATCAGTCCTCGTCTGCAGTATTTCCCGTCCTTCTCTATATCCCTGCCGAGGACCTCTGCGATAACCTCTCCCATTCTCATGGCGGTTCCGCTCGGTGCATCCTTTTTCATCCTGTGGTGGGACTCAATGATCTCTATGTCGTAGTCCTCGCCGATGGCCTTTGTAACCATCTCAAGGACCTTGAAGGTAAGGTTTACACCAAGGCTCATGTTGGGTGAGAAGAGTACCGGTATCTTATCCTCCAGATTCTTAAGCTTTGCCGTCTCCTCGGGGGTGAAGCCTGTGCTACCCACTACAAGGGGCTTACCCGCATCCACGTATCTATCAAGGTTAGCCATTGTGGGGCCGGAGCCTGTGAAGTCTATGAGCACATCACTATCCTTCACCGCCTCATGGATATCAGCAGTTATGATTACGCTGTTCTTGCCGCAACCGGCAACCTCGCCTGCGTCCATGCCGAGGAAGGGTGATTCGGAATACTCCAAGGCTCCGCCGAGCTCAGCCTTAGGGCTTTCGCTCAGCAGGTTTATTATCTTTCTACCCATTTTGCCTGCGGCACCGACCATGCAGACCTTTGTCTTGGACATATCGTTACCTCACAAGCTTCACGCCGGCCTCAACAAGGGCCTCGCGCATCTTTTCTGTGGCTGCATCGGTCATGGAAACAAGGGGGAGACGTATCTCATCCTCTGCCAGCCCCATAAGGTAAAGAGCCTTCTTCACAGGTATGGGGTTTGTCTCGAGGAAGAGTGCGCTAAAAACAGGGAGGAGCTTATAGTGCTGGGCTCTTGCCGTTTCAACATCGCCAGCCTCCCATGCATCCCACATCTTGGCCATATCGGCGGGCACAACGTTTGTGGATGCACTGATAACACCCTTGGCACCAATTGCAAAAAGAAGATACGTAAGGGCATCCTCACCGCTCATGACGGAAAAGTTGTCATCGGTGCCCTCAATAACAGCTGCCGCCTGCTCAAGGGATCCGCTCGCCTCCTTGATGCCGACAATATTATCGCACTTGGAGAGGCGGATAACAGTCTCGGGAAGGATATTGCAGGCTGTTCTTCCGGGTACGTTATAAAGCACAATGGGGATCTTTACGGCATCGGATATTTCCTTAAAGTGCCTGTAAAGACCTTCCTGTGTAGGCTTGTTGTAGTAGGGGGTTATAACGAGAGCACCATCCGCACCCGCTTTCTGGGCATGCTGGGTAAGGAATACAGACTCGTGCGTACTGTTTGAACCGGAGCCGGCGATAACGGGAACACGGTTGTTTACCTGGTCGATAACAATATCGATAACCTTGCAGTGTTCCTCATAGGTAAGGGTGGCTGATTCACCTGTGGTTCCACAGGGAACAACGCCGTCCGTTCCGTTTTCTATCTGGAAGTCAACGAGCTCTCTAAGCTTCTGCTCGTCTACCTTTCCATCCTTAAGTGGTGTGGCTATGGCAACTATACTGCCTGTAAACATGGGTAATCCCTCCTGTTTCTCAATACTTGTAGGCCTCGCTCCAAAGTTCCCCGGTGTAGACAACCCTTGCCTCACCTTCGAGATAGACCTTGTCGTCCTCTAAATAGACCTTGAGCTCGATGCCGCTGGTGGTAACCACTGTAACGGGGCTTTTCACAAGCCCTGCATTAACGGCAAAGATGGAGCAGGCAACGGAACCCGTTCCGCACGCCTGCGTCTCGCCCTCGACACCCCTTTCATAGGTTCTAACCCGGATAGTATCCTCGGCGGTTTTCTCATAGAGGTTCACGTTTGCCCCTTTGGGAGCGAATTCGGAGTGATACCGGATTGCGCTGCCGTATTTCATTAGATCTACCTTATCGATATCCTCAACCTGCATACCGACATGGGGCACGCCGGTATTGATATGCGAGACCGTAACCTTTTCTTCCTCGAGCTGGAGCTCGAAGTTTTCCCGAAGATCGAAGGGGTCCGTGAGCTGAACCTTAACATCCGGCTCATCCTTGATCTCGGCCTCTATAATCCCCGCAACGGTTTCGAATTTCATCCTTTCTCCGGCTATGCCGTTGAGGTATGCGAATCTGGCTGCGCATCTGGAGCCGTTTCCGCACATCTCTGCTTCGGATGCGTCGGAGTTGTAGAATCTCCATTTAAAGTCCGCCTTGCCTGTATCGCTGTCCTCGATGAGGATAAGGCCGTCCGCACCCACAGAAACACTGCGTGAGCAAACCGCCGGTATGAATTCCGGCAGATCAAAGCCGTTCATACTTCCGTCACGGTTATCTATTATAACAAAGTCGTTGCCGCTTCCGCTCATTTTATAGAATTGAGGTTTCATAATAGACACCTCTGTTATTTAGTATACTTTGCAGGGATCGATTCGGGACCTGTAAGGTCCTCGTATGTTTCCCTTCTGCGTACGATGAAGTAGCTGTCGCCATCCACAAGCACCTCAGCCGCTCTGGGGCGGGAGTTGTAGTTAGAGGCCATGGTCATGCCGTAGGCACCTGCGGAGAGAACCGCATAGTAGCCGCCGGGTTGAACATCGGGGAGCTCCCTGTCCTTGGCGAGGAAGTCGCCAGTTTCGCATATAGTTCCCACAACATCGGCGGTAACCTTACCCTCAACCTTCTCCTTAACGGAGACTATCTTATGGTAAGCATCGTAAAGGGTGGGACGGCTGAGATCGTTCATAGCAGCGTCCACGATCTTGAAGTGCTTCATCTCCGTCTGCTTGGTGTAGAGAACCTTGGTAACAAGGGCTCCGGAGTTTCCGGCGATGCTTCTGCCGGGTTCGAAAACAAGGGTAAGCCCCTCACCTTCGATCTCTTTCTTAAGGGCCTCTGCGTAATCCTTCATGCTGGGGGGAACCTCATCATCATAGGTGATGCCGAGCCCGCCGCCGAAGTCGAGATACTTTATGTTTATGTCCTCTTTTCTGAGGTCACGTATAAGCTTAACCATGATCCTTGTGGCATCAACGAAGGGATCCACCTGGGTGAGCTGGGAACCGATGTGGCAGTGGGCTCCCACGACCTCGATATTCTCAAGTTTTGCTGCATAGCGGTAGTCGTCCATAACGCCCTCAACGGGAAGGCCGAACTTATTCTTCTTAAGCCCTGTGGAGATATAGGGATGGGTCTTCGGGTCAACGTTTGGGTTCACACGGATAGCGATGGGGGCCTTTTTGCCCAGCCTTCCGGCTACCTTGTTGAGAACATCAAGCTCCTGACGTGATTCGATGTTGAACATGAGGATTCCGCTGTTTATGGCGAATTCCATCTCATCCTCTGTTTTACCGACACCCGCATAGGCGATCTTCTTGGGGTCGATGCCAGCCTCAAGGGCTCTGTGGAGCTCACCGCCGGATACGATATCCGCACCGCATCCTTCGGAAGCCAGCATGCCGAGAACGCCGAGGTTGCTGTTTGCCTTAACGGCGAAGCACACTATCCTCTCGCATCCTTCGAAGCTGTCGTAGAACTCACGGTATCTCTCACGGAGATAGCCTGCACTGTATACATAAAAGGGTGTGCCGACCTCTTCGGCAATCTTTTCTAAAGAAACGCCTTCGCACTGGAGTGCGCCATTTTCATAGGGAAAGTATTCCATAGGTAAATCATCTCCTCGTAAATTTTGTTGATATCTTTAAAGCACACCGGCCGGTGCAATAAGGGCTTGTCATAACCGGAAAACACCGGATGTGTACATACTTTCTTAAACAAAAGCAAAACAGGCTAACATCTAAAGTTAGTTTTGTCAAACTCTATCTTTCTTCTAGAAATAGCTCAATCTCCCGCCCCACAAGGTTTACAAGCTTATCCATATTCGCTTCAACCTCGGGGGAGAGGGTCATATCCATGTTAACATTTCCGGACTGGATTCCGAAGAGGGTAACCTCTTCCGGTCTGTAGCCGGCCAATTCCGCTGTGAGGAGCAGATCCTTCATCCCCATCTGGTGAGGGGAAAGCTTCGTCTCAAAGACCGGCTCCACATCCTCACCCTCGATGCGCACAACGGTCCCGCAAGGGTGGTCCACATCCACTGCATCTATAAGGATAAGCTTATCCGCCCATTCCACCATGGGGAGGAGATCCAGTCCAAGGGTTCCACCCTCCACAATGCGCAGCTCGTCAGTTTCTTCGTATCGTTCCGCAAGCCTCTGAGCAGCAAGGGCTCCAGCGGCATCGTCATTCATAAGGATATTCCCTATACCCAGCACAAGAAGTTTCATTTATTCACCAAAATCATTTTTTTAATAATAGTCCAAAGTTACGGGAAATACATAAAAAAAAGGCTCCCGCACCAGACGGAAGCCTTTTTTCATCTATACGAGGAGTTTTATTCTTTTAAAGTACCTTAACCTTTGAGCGGAGCTTATCCTTCTCGTCATACACATGCACAGCGCATGCAAGACACGGGTCAAAGGAGTGTATCGTCCTGAGTATCTCAAGGGGTTGCTCCGGATCCGCCACAGGTGTTCCTATGAGACTGAGCTCGTAGGGGCCTGACTTCCCGTCGGCGTCTCTGGGGCCTGCATTCCACGTTGAGGGAACAACGGCCTGATAGTTCTTAATAGCCTTATCCTCAATGACGATCCAGTGGCCAAGGGCACCTCTGGGGGCTTCGTGCCAGCCGTATCCCTGTGCGGTCTTCGGCCAGTCATCGGGACTCCATTTCGATGTGTCCTGTATGGCGTAATCACCGGAATTGATGTTGTTGGCAAGGTCCATAAGCCAGCCATCGAGCTTGTTAACGGTGAGCAGTGTTTCAATCGCCCTTGCTGCCGTACGTCCGAGGGTTGAGAAGAGCGCCTCGGGGCCGACATTGAGGGTGTTGAGTACATAGTTAACCGTATCCACAACCTCTTTGTGCCCTGAAGCATAAGCCACAAGCATCCTTGAAAGGGGACCAACCTCCATAGCCTCGCCGTCGTAGCGGGGCGACTTAACGAAGGAGTATTTATCCTCAACATCAAGGTACTCATAGGGGGGCTTGGGACCGGTATACTTCTTGTCGGTCTCCCCTTTATAGGGATGTCTTGGTCCTGTATCCTCAAACCATGAGTGGACAACATCCTCTGTGATCTTCTCCTGATCAACGGGGTGAACCTTGCTGAGATCTCCACCTTTGATGATACCAGCGGGGAGCCAGAGGTTATTCGGGAAGCCGTCTCTGCCTTCGGGGAACTCACCATAGGAGAGATAGTTTCCGTTGCATGCACCGATCCCACCCCAGTCGAGATAGAAGGGTGCAACGGCGATGATATCGGGGATATAGACCTTCTCCACAAATTCCTTTGCGGTCTGGATGTACTGCTGGATCATTGCGATCTTATCAGCGTTTATTGCGTTCTGGCTGTTGGGATCGCAGGGGATCGACATCCCGCCCACAAGGAAGGTCTGGGGATGGGGGTTCTTGGAGCCGAGAACGGCATGAACCTTGATGATCTCCTTCTGTACCTCAAGTGCCTGAAGATAGTGTGCTGCTGCCATAAGGTTTGCTTCGGGGGGGAGCTTGTATGCTGAGTGCCCCCAGTATGCGTTTCCGAAGGGTCCGAGCCTTCCTGTTTTTGCAAAAGCTGTGAGCTTGTCCTTAACGGATTTAAAGTAGTCTTCGCTGGAGTATTTCCAGTCGGAAACGGACTGCTGGAGCTGGGCTGTCTTCTTGGGGTCTGCGGAGAGTGCGGAGACGATATCCACCCAGTCAAGGGCGTGGAGGTGATAGAAGTGTATCACGTGGTCCTGAACATACTGCATTCCCATGATCAGGTTACGTATCATCTCTGCATTGTAGGGAACCTTCATGCCGACGGCGTTCTCCACCGAACGGATGGAGGCGATGGCGTGAACCGTGGTACAGACACCGCAGAAGCGCTGGGTTATGTACCAGGCATCCCTGGGGTCCCTTCCCTGAAGGATCTTCTCGATCCCTCTGAACATTGTACTACTCGACCAGGCATCGACAATCTTGCCGTCTTCCACCTTGGCCTCAATTCTCAAGTGCCCCTCGATTCTGGTAATGGGGTCAACAACTATCCTTTCAGCCATCTATGCACCTCTTATTTATCTTCACTTTCATAAAGCCCTTCTTCGACCTTCTTCACAGTACCCCTGTTGCGGATAATACTTACGATACCGTGAGCACCGAAGATAACAGCGGCTGCACCCATAATCTTGAGGCCGACGCTGGTGGCTGTGGATTCAACACCGAAACCGGGTACGTTGGGGAGTCTTCCATAGAAGGGAGCCATGGTGTCAAGGAAACCGGGCTCTGAACAGCCCACACATCCGTGCCCCGCCATAACAGGCCAGCTGAGGCCGTCGTTCCAGCGGAGGGTGGGGCAGTTATGCCACGACTGGGGACCTTTACATCCCATCTTATAGAGGCACCATCCATCCCTGTGCCCCTCGTCACCCCACTGCTCTACAAACTGGCCGGCATCGAAATGCGCTCTTCTTTCACAGTTGTCGTGGATGCGCTTTCCAAAGGCAAAATGGGGGCGGAGGTTTGCATCGAGTGCGGGGAGTTTGCCGAAGAGGAGATAATGTACGATAAGCCCTGTGAGGTTGTCGCAGTTCATGGGACATCCGGGCACGTTTACCACAGGAACGCCCTTCACAAGGTCCGCAACGCCAACCGCACCTGTGGGGTTGGGATAACCCGCAGGGATACCGCCGTAACATGCGCAGTTTCCAACGGCGATAATCATAGCAGCCCCTTCGGCTGCTTTTTCAAGATGGTTAAGGGCGGAATCGCCCGCAATACAGCAGTACACACCGTCCTCATCCTGCGGTATGGCGCCTTCAACAACAAGGATATACTTACCCTTGTTCTCCTCCATGGATTTATTCTTCGCCTCTTCCGCCTGATGCCCGGCTGCCGCCATAAGCACCTCGGCATAATCGAGGGAGATTATATCAAGGACAAGTTCGCCAACCTCCGGGCGGCCGGAACGCAGAAGGGATTCGGAATCACCCGAACAGCTTTGAAACTCAAGCCATATTACGGGGGGCCTGTTATCGCTTTCAAGGGCCTCGGCCACCTTGGGAGCCATCGCAGGAGGAAGAGCCAGCGTGGCACTGACTGCCGAACAAAACTTTAGGAAATCTCTCCTGCTGATACCGTATAAATCTAGTTTTTCACGCAGTCCCATGACTCATACCTCCGTGAGCAAATATAAAACCGTATTTTTATATTTAAGATTACCATGTATTATCAGTGTTGATCAAGCAATTTGAAACTATTCTCAAAAATAACTGTATACGTAAGGTGCTGAAACTACTAATATTATAGGATTCGTACAGAGCATTAGTTCATTTTACACCTATTCATTAAACTATTTGTATAACACTTGTTTTTTTATTCCATGGGGTATAGATTCCTATCTGAAGGGGGCTTTGTCTATGAATCTAAAACACATTTTTGGGCCTGTGCCGTCGAGGCGCCTGGGAAGTTCACTGGGGATCGACATCGTGCCCTCAAAAACATGCACACTCGACTGCGTATACTGCGAGGTGGGACGCACAAACAGGCTGGGGATTGAGCGGGAAAGCTTTTACCCCCCCGAAGGGGTCATAGACGAATTTGCATCGGAATACCCCGCTCTCAAGGAACATCTCGATGTAGTCACCATAACAGGCTCCGGCGAACCCACAATGAACTCGGATCTGGGCACTCTCGCCTCAAAGATAAAATCTGTATCCGATCATCCCTTAGCCATACTCACAAACAGCACACTCATAACCCGTTGCGATGTAAGGAGTGATCTTAAAAACTTCGACATTATCGTGCCGAGTATAGATGCAGCATCACAGGATGTTTTCGAAAGAGTGAACAGACCCCACCCGGATCTCGATATTCATGAGATTAACGAAGCCCTCATAGCATTCACAAACAGCTTCAGCGGCAGAATACTTCTGGAGGTTCTTCTGGTTAAGGGAGTGAACGATTCGGAGGATGAGCTCAAGCGGATTGCATCTGTTATCAGCCGTTGCCGCTACGATATGGTCCAGCTAAATACCGTATTCCGCCCTCCATCATACTCCGAAACCGAGGGACTCGGCGAAAAGGAGCTCGTAGAGGCTATGCTCATGTTCAAGGAACAGGGGATACGTATAGAGCCTGTGGGTAACTTCATAAGACGCCTTGGTGGCTCCGTTTCAGACAGCCCCTCGGAGAAGATCATGAACCTGTTACGTATGCGTCCATGCACTACCGGTGATATAGCGTCCGTTTTCGGCATAGAGGAAAGCGTTGCTGAGAGCTGTGTTAACGGTCTGCTACATAAAGACCTTGTGGAAGAAAGCATCTTCAAGGAAGAAAGGTTTTATTTCGGCAAATAAAAAAAGGGGGCATAAGCCCCCTTCTCAAAAAAAGAAACACCCTCTATCAGAGCAAGAACCCAGAGTTACATAGTCTTAAATCTTCCCACTAGGTAACGCAGCTCGTCGGCCTGCTTCTGAAGATCTCCCACAGTAGCGGTTACCTCCTTAACAGCTGCCGAGCTCTGCTCCACGCCGGATGATATAAACTGTGCGCTATCATTTATCTCATTAACCGCCTGAGCCTGCTGGGTTATTGCAGTCCCCACCGCGGCATTCGAATCGTGTATCATGGTGACGGATTCCACAATCTCCCCGAAGGAGCGCTCTGTGGTATTAATCGCCTTCATACCGTTATCCACACGCTCCCTAGCACTCTCCATATTCTGGGTGGCTGTCTTTGTCTCCGCACGGAGCCCGTTGATAATCTCGGAGATTTCACCAGTGGCACGCTGGGTTCTCTCCGCCAGCTTTCGCACCTCATCGGCAACCACAGCAAAGCCTCTGCCGTGTTCACCAGCCCTTGCCGCTTCAATAGCCGCATTAAGGGCAAGGAGGTTTGTCTGCTCAGCAATATCATCGATCACATTAAGGATATTGCCGATATCCTCCGATGAGCCGGAAAGGCTGTTTACCGTTTCTCCCAGTGTGTTTACGCTTTCGTTTATCAGATTCATCTCATTGATAATTCTCTGCAGGTTCTCAACACCCGCATCCGTTGATTCCTTTGCGGAGGATGTCTTCTCGTTCACGTCCTCCAGCGAAGTAACGATCTCAGTGGAGGTTGTACTCATCTCCTCGGTGGCCGTTGCAACTTCGGATATCTGCCCCGCCTGCTCATTGAAGGTTGAGGAGAGCTGTTCAGTCGTACTGGCAAGCTCGGTACTCCCCGAGGCGACCGATTCGGCGGACTGCTTCACATTCTCGATAATGTCCCTTAGCTTCGCTATGAATGTATTGAAATGACTGCACAGCATGCCTATCTCATCGCTTCCGCTTACCGGCATCTCCTTTGTGAGATCACCTTCACCCTCGGACATCTCTCGAAGCAGCTCATTTACCATGATGATATTCTTCGCCATCCTAGCCGCCATAAACTGGCTGAATAGTCCAATGGCTATAATAAGCACCAGGGAAAGAATACTTACGGTGGTAATCGTCTTCCACACATCCTTCATGAGAGCGGCTTCCTCCGCCTTTAGCTTCTGCATGTCGAATACTGTATACGTTCCCACGGCCCATCCCCATTCATCCATACCCTTCACATGGACTACCCTGTGAAGGTGCGGGCGGTCCGTATCCGGTGTATACTTTATAGCCCCACGTCCGGACTTTGCCGTATCCAGGATCTGCTGGAAGAGCATTGTTCCGTCCTCGGCTCTGTGGGATCTCATATCCTTCCCTTCGAAACTTTCGTTTTCAGGATAAAGGATAGGAACACCTGAATAATCAACAATGAAGAACCTGCCGTCGTCGCCATAACGTAGACCGGAGAGTATGTCCTTCGCCTGCTCCTGAAGTTTGCCGTTAATGTTGCTTATGTAGTCTCCTGTACCGACTATCCAGTTGAAGGGTTCAAACACAAATACATAGGAGATCTTCTTCTCGTATTCACCGGACTTGGGATTCAAAAACTCATAGGTTATATAGGCCTCTTTCTTCCCGCCCTTAAGAGCCTCTGTGGCAAGCTCAACAAAGGGAACCTTTTCGGAATTCACAAAAGTCTCCCCATCCAGGGAGGGCTTGATGGGGTGCATAACCATTTTGTTATCGAAATCATTAATCCAGTAGTAGCCAACTCCATTATTGTACCTATACGCCTTTACAAGCTTCTTCAATGCCGATGCAGCCTCAAACTCAGAGATATAGGCGTTACCCTCAGTAAGATTCCTGTGATATTTAAGCATATATTGGTGGAAGGTCTCCGCCTGCCTCTTAAGAACCTTACCCACATTTTCCGGCCTGCTCTCTTCATACAGGCTTTCAACGGCATGAAAAGCGATATCGGTGCTGTTCCTGATACCATCCTTTGTGGTCTGGATCTCTTCGGCCTCAAATCTATGGATATCTTCCTCACCCTTGTTCTTCATATGCATGCCCACAAAAACGTCCAGGCACAAAGTGAGCACAATCAAGGGAAACACGGACATAAGAAAAAGTTTGAACTTAATTGAGTTCAGCTTCATTAAAGCCTCCAAAAAAATTGGGTATATTTTGTCAACTATTGCATGAGGTGTTACAATAGTTACCAGAAATTAAAATTCAATATTATTTTTTTGTGATAATTTTGTCATGTTTTACGGGTACGTTGTTTGTTCCCTCGGTTAAGACAATGAAACGGGACAAGCTCCCAAGGCTTTACAGGCAAGGCTTATATCGATAGCGGAAATGACTGACAAACATAATACAGTTGAATGTGCCAACTATTATCAGACCCATGCATATTGGCTAAAGTGATATTCAAGGTTAAGAGTTCACGCAAATAAAACTACATTTATCGTAATTTAAAAATATAGGTGTTCTATTTTGTTACAGCGATGAACTGCATAAGTTTTTTAAGGAAATCCGGCATGTCGCCAAGGGGGATCATATTCGGTCCGTCCGATTTTGCAGAATCGGGGTCCGGGTGGGTCTCGATAAAGAACGCTTTTACACCCACCGCCGCAGCTGCGTAAGCCATCCTTGGTGCAAGCCTGCCGTCGCCCCCGCTCTTTCCGCCAAGCCCGCCTGGTCGCTGTACGGAGTGGGTAGCGTCCATAATGACAGGCACATCCATCTCCATCATATCAATGACGTTCCTGTAATCCACGACGAGGTTGTTATAGCCGAACATCGTTCCTCTTTCGGTGAGCATTACCTTATGGTTACCAGACTCCCGTACCTTTGTGAGGGGGTGAACCATATCGCCGCCGGAGAGAAACTGCGCCTTCTTTATGTTGATTATCCTGTCTGTTTTTGCGGCAGAGGTTAGCAGATCCGTCTGCCTGCAAAGAAATGCAGGTATCTGAAGTATATCCGCAACTTCGCCTGCGGGTCCGGCCTGGCTTGGCTCGTGGATATCTGTAAGCAGGGGCACACCCTGCACACGGCCTATCTCTTCCAGCATCCTAAGCCCCTCTTCCATGCCGGGGCCTCTGTATGATGACAGAGATGTACGGTTGGCCTTGTCGAAGCTGGCTTTGAAAACATAGCTAAAGCCAGCCTTTTCGCACGCTTCTTTCATATCTGCGCAGATACGCATGGCGGTATCCGCATCCTCTAAAACACAGGGTCCCGCTATAACGAAGGGAGCCTGAGTAAGCTTTCTGTATAATTCATTCATATCTATTTCTTTTTTTTCTTATCTTTTTTGTATCGATCCTCGATACTGCAGCTTGTGCTGTTAGGGCCTCAGCCAGCACCCGGCTTAATACGGGAGACGAGGATTACGAATACGATAAAGACAACCAGTCCAATGTATTCTTCCATACTATTCCTTCCTTTTTATATCACCCTCATACCATTCACCGCCTATCTTTATGCGGAATCTTGCTCCTTTGCCGGGATCTGAGCTGATATGAAGGCTAAGGCGTTCCTCCGGCTTCTCAATGAGCCAAGCTATACTTCCATCCGCTTTATTAAGCAGCTCCTTCCCTCTAATTAAGCCGATAGCAGGGTAAATGTCAAGCGGGTCGGTGTTCCATACCTTTTTCAGTTCACCGCCGGAGATTATCTCCACACTCTCAAGCCGTTCGCCGGGCCTTCTTATAACAGCCTCTATGGTTATATCCGCCCTTCCATCGCTGCGTATGACATTTCTCTCGCTGACAACGTCCTTACCCATACCACTCTGCAGAAAGAGCTCTATGGGGCTGGCGCCTCCTGCTTGGACATATCTCTCTATCTTGAGCTTGGGCCTGTACGCCTCGGGCCTCACAGAATAACCGCCGAAAAGGTGATACCCCGTTCCATCTCCCTGCAGTAATGGCGCAATGAGAACACCCTCCATGCCGGGGGTATGGATGTAGTTGGTCATATCCACTTCAACGCTGTATGGCTCATCCTTCTCGAAAAGCTGTGTTATGTATGTCATCGTTCCCGGGGCATACCCCTTCTCTGCAGGGCTCTTCATGCTGTCGTAGCTGTATATCCTCATCATGCCGGACTGCCTGTTCGGAAGATGGGAGAGAACAAGGGAGGCTCCCTTAACAAACATGCCGCCGAGCCCCAGCTTATCCCTGTTGAGCCTTACAAAGAAGCCGTTTCGCACCTCATCGGATGCCGCAACATAGGGCATACCCGGCCGAAGGTTGTATTCCTCTGCGCTGAGGCCGACACGCTCTATGGAAGAGACCGCCTCATCAAGGTACACGTACTCCGTCTCGGTTCCGTAGGAATCCAGCTCCATGCGCCATGTTCCCCCGCCGCCGGTTCCGTGCCATGTCCCACTGACAAACTCATCGGTCAGAAAGCCCTCAAAGGTCTGTTCGCATTTGAATGATGAGCCGGGTCTTTGACAGTCGAGAGATATATTAACCTGCCCCTTTTCCACCTTTCCGTTCAGTGGATACTTGCGTTTCTTGCCTGAGATATCTATGAGAGCCTCGCCGAAAAGATTATCACCGTAACGGTCCAGCCTCCAGACAGCATCGATGGTCTTGTTGTCCTTAGAATAGGATGTACGGGTATCAAAAACTCCACCGCTAAATACCGGTGCAGCGGACTCCACGCCGGGGAGTTTTTCCATATAAAAATTCTTTGAAAAGCTGAGATTTTTCTCTCCGCCTTCGATCTCAACGGTGTAGCTGTATTTGCCTGCAATATCCGTAAGCACGGAATCCCCTGTTTCCAGGATAGTTATCTCCGTTCCGGCCACAGGTTCAGTACCCTCACCAAAAACCTGTCCGGAGACCGTTACCTCCGCCGGACTGTCATCGGTGAAAGTGAAATTGTGGATAATCTCCTCGTAGCCATCCGCAGAGACTGCCAAAGTAAGGTTCTTCACCAGAAACATCTTCAGATTTGCAAGGATAAAGTTCTGCATATTCATGTTCACATGGGCGGCAACATCCATCAGTGCAAAGCCGTCATCCGCCTTTATTTCCGCTACAAAGATCTTGTTCATGAATACAATGGTGAAATCCGCATCGTTTATGTAGCTTGATTTTGGAACATAGGTAAACACGCCCCGGTCGCCGAAGGAGATCTCCTGGGTCTTCTTGTTATCCAGTTTAGAGGTCAGCTCCTTATAGAGGTTGTGCGCCTTAACGAAATTGTTAAAGGCGTACACATCGGCATATACATCGAAGGTCTTCTTACGGCGTATATCCATGAGCGTCTCAGCCCTTGGAGAATAGTGGGAATAGTGGGTGGAGTATTTCACTCCGGTTCGGAAATCCTTCTGGGTTATGCCGGTATTAAGCCACAGTTCCTCGCCTCCGTTCAGCCTCTTCACATCGGGGAAGAAGGAGCGGGAAATATCATCAATCTTAACAGCAAAGGCCGCACCGTTAAGAAGCAGTGCGGCCGCAAGCATCACAATTATTCTTTTGAGCATTCTTATTATCAGGCCTCGTTTAGATTTATCATGACAGTCTTAATCTCTGTCATCTCCTCCACGGCAAACTTGGGGCCCTCTCTTCCTGTACCGGAGAGCTTCACACCGCCATAGGGCATCTGGTCCACCCGGAAGGTGGGCATATCGTTTATCATAACACCGCCTACGTCTATGTTGTCAATGGCGTAGAATGCGTTCTTTATGTCGTTGGTGAAGAAACCAGCCTGCAGGCCGAACTGGGAATCGTTCACTCGCTCCACAACCTCTTCCAGGGTCTTGTATTTCATTATGCACACAAGGGGCGCAAAAGCTTCATCGGAAACAACCTTCATCTTCTCCGTGGTGCCTTCAAGAACAGTGGGCTCAAGCATAGCCCCTTTTCTGCCACCACCGGTAAGCAGTGTTGCACCCTGCTCCACAGCCTCCTTTATCCACCCCTCAACACGCTTCGCTTCGCCGTCATCTATCATCGGTCCCACAAGCGTTTTCTCATCGGCAGGATCACCAAAACCGCTCGCCTTAACACTATCAACGAACATGTCACGGAACTCATCGTACCTGCTCTCGTGAATGTATATACGCTGTATACTTATGCAGACCTGCCCGGAGTTTGCGAAACCACCCGTAACACATTTTGGCACGGCGTACTTTATATCAGCATCCCCGTGGATAACAGCGGCTGAATTAGAGCCAAGCTCCAAGGTGACTTTCTTGATCCCAGCCTTCGACTTTATGTCCAGACCTACCTCGGGAGAACCTGTGAAGGTAAGCATATTTATCAGTTCAGATTCCACCATTGCGTTACCCACAACGGAGCCGGAACCGACCACAAGGTTTATACCCTCCTTCGGCATACCGGCCTCGAGCATGAGCTCCACCAGCTTCACTGCTGTAAGAGGTGTGCTGGAAGCTGGCTTAAGAACTATGGGGCATCCTGCAGCTATCGCTGGACCGACCTTATGCGCCACAAGGTTCAGAGGGAAGTTAAAAGGAGTTATCGCTCCAACAACACCGATAGGGTAGCGCTTATAGTAGCCGAATCTACCGGAACCTGACCCCGAAGCATCAAAGGGGATAAGCTCCCCGCCAAGTCTTCTTGCCTCATCGGCGGCGAAATGAAAGTTTTCAGCAGTGCGCCCCGCCTCTCCGCGGGAAAACATGATACCTTTGCCAGCCTCAGCTGTAATGATGCCTGCAATCTCTTCCTTATCACGCTCTATGAGTGAACCAAGCCTGTCCAGTATGTCACCTCTCTGCTTGGCAGTGAGTGATTTCATGATACCTTTGGCATCAAAGGCACACTTGATCGCCCTTTGGGTCGTCTCTGCATCAGCCTTGGAAACCCTGCCCGCCGGCTTTCCGTCAAAGGGGCTCGCAACATCGAGATAGTCCCCTGTATCTAACCATTCTCCGCCTATAAAGAGCTTCTTAGCATCCATATATCTAAACCTCCACCGGTTTTTATTTTAAACCTAGGTTATCAAAATGCCGTTTGAATAGCAATATTCACCGTATTATCAGCCCCAAAACTTCGTATGGGACAGGTAGAGTTATGTGCAATACTCATTACCTATGTATATTTTACCTTGTTTTTGTTCAATCAAACTCTAACATGCGCTCATAACATAGCATTACAGTATGATTTTCCATTGTGCAGGCAGAATATCGAAGCTATATTCACTACAAGCGGATACTAATGTTTTAATTTATTCTTATAGTTGTGCGGAGGCATGTATGAACAAAAAGATATTTATCCCGATTTTTGTAATAGTAGTAGCTGTACTGATGGGAATCTCTGTTATACCCGATTTCAAGAAAAGCCAGGAACCTATTAATGTGCTTAAAGCAATGGCCAGGCAATCCGGCGGTATCGGCATAGCCCAATACACATCCAACCAATCCGAATACCAGAAAGCCATCGAGGAAAAGAGCGCCACTGTGGAGAAATACGGCGAGAGAACTGCCTACATGGTCTTCAAAAAAGAGGAAGAGCAGAAATTCCTCAACAGAACCAAACTTGACGCCCCCGCCTACTTCATCTTCGATACAGACGGTAACCTCCCTGTTGCGGAGAAAGGCATACTTACATTTAATGAACTCCAAAGTATCCTCGGGGGACTGCATACGCATTAATGAATAGCGTGCCCTAGCACAAAATCTAATTCTCTCTGAATAATTTCGAATGTGATTATGTATAGAAAAGACTTAATGGGTGGTTTTAGGAACAAACCACCCCGCTATATCTATATGAATAATTTTCCATCCATGGATATTATTCTGCCGTTCGAAGAAAGAGACTTCCTTCTCACTTACGCAAGCGAGCTTTCATCCATGAAAGCTCATGCTAATCAAGCATTTAAGGTTGAGGCGAATAAAGCCAACCTGGATGTTGGCTCTGAAGGCGAAAGGAAGAACAGCTTTGCTGGTCTGACGTAGCCGGAAGTAAGCGGAGCGAAGGCTTTGCCAAGCGTAGCGGCGATGGAATTTCCATGGATGATAAATTCCATAGATTTGTAAATCAAAAGATCGCAGGGAACTTTTTAGGGAACAAAGTTCCCCGCACCCCTCAAAAACCCATTTTGAAGATAAATATAATGATTGATGTGTAGTACGCTTTCATCCATGAAAGCTTATGCTAATCAAGCATTTAAGGTTGAGGCGAATAAAGCCAACCTGGATGTTGGCTCTGAAGGCGTAGCTGAATTGGGCTCTGCTCAATTCACGTAGCCGGAAGTACGAGAGGGCAAGGTCTCCTTGCTCGAACAACAATGGAATTTCCATGGATGGTAAATTCCATAAATTAAATCAGCCAGGGAAATTCTCAGGATGATGAATTTCCCAGATTATATTAAAAAAAGCCCGCACACTGTGCGGGCCCTACTATTTATAAGAACTTAATCTACTAGTATTTCTCGGGTATCAGCGCAATGCCCTTCGCAACATCCTCGCTTTCGGTGAATTTTCCGCTGAAAGACGAGTTGGCACTTGCAATAACATCCTTCTCCGGTTTGAAGTGAAACTCCCTGGATACCTGTTCATCCTCATAATCGAAGTTTGCCTTAACGGTAATAGTGCCGCTGTGGTACTTCGGCTTAACCCTTATTTCCTTAGCTTTTCTTGGTTTCTCATCGAAGGTGTAGGGTGTTTCGTTATAGCTGCTGGCTGTTTCTGCGTAGAGGCAACCGTCTACCTCGTTATAAGAAACTGCGGGGTATCCGTTTTTACCGGATACAAGGCTATTGAAAGCATCCTCTGCGGTGCAAGGGAGCTCAACGCCGAATGCCTTGGCGATTATGGAGGCAATCTCTACATCTGCCTTTTCCTCGCCGACAGATTCGGTGACCTTGTTCACCTTTGCAACACGTCCGTCTATCTTGGTGAATGTACCCTCAGTTTCAAGGGCAGCTTTGGCGGGGAGTATCACGCTGGCAGCTGATGACGAACCATCCTTGAAGAGGTCAACTGCGATAACGTTCTCTGCATGCTTGAGGGCATCCTCCAGCCTGTCTGCCGATTCATCGGAATAAGTATTGTTGAATCCTGCAAGGATAACTGTCTCAGCCTTTTTGGACTCGATATCCTCAGCAAGCTTGGCGGGTGTGTAACCACCGCCGAAGAGACCCATTCTGTAGAGTGCGTCTGTATTGGTTTTATCGTTTGCATTAAAGAAGCAATGGAGCTTGTCCTTACCGACGAAATCTGCGAAGGCAAAAACAGCCTCGAGCTGATCCTCGGCCTGGGTATACTCACTCCCGACTATGAAGGATATCTTAGATGCGCCGGCGATATACTCCCTGATCTCTTCGTATTTCTTACCCTCACCTTTCTTTATCTCCTCAAGGACACGGGCAAAATTACCCTGATCCGCCATGAGGGACTTATCGGTGAAAACATCGTACTCATACTTTCTAAGACCAACGGTAACGAGCTTGCATTCGTTGTGCACCACAGCGTTCATCACCTTCCACTTAAGGCCTATCGCCTCCCTGCGGAGATCGGAGCCGATTACAAAGGTAAGCTCGGAGCCTTTGAGATCCTCTAAAGTGCCGATGTTGCTGTATGTGGCGAACTTCTCCTTGTACTTCTTCATGTAGACCGCTTTGTTGAAGTCCGCCTCGGTGATTATCTTGTCAGAACCGAGTTTCTTCATGAGTTCAGTATAGGCGGCCATCGCTTCGTTTGTGAGGCGTGAGCCCATGACGAGGGCTGTCTTTTCACCAGCGTTTTTATCCTTGAGGCATTCCTCTATCTCTTCCCAGCTTTTTGCAGAGAACTCATCACCGGACTTGAGCAGAGGTGCTGAAACCCTGGTTTTGTTGTAGATATAGCTATAGGCGAACCTGCCCTGGGATGATATCTGAGAATCCTCAACGGAACGGCCCCTTTCGATCTTGCCGTCACGCACACCGTAAACCACATCCCCCTCCGAAGCGGAGAATGGTGAGGCTGTACTTGTCTCGTTGAGATCCCACACCCTTGCGCTGTGGTGGAACTGATTGTCGAGCAGAGCCCCTACTGGGCAGCGGTCGATACAGGTTCCGCAGAAATCGCAGTCGAGGGTTTCACCCTTGGAGGGTACAACATGGTTATTGAACCCTCTGTCCTCCATATCGAGAGCGGCGCATCCTGTCATCTCACGGCAGGATTTCATGCACCTTTCGCAAAGGACGCAGAGGTTTGAGTTGTATACAATCTTGTTCCAGTATGCCTTGGGTTCGTTCGGCTTCTCAGAGGAGATGGTCTCCTCCATCATACCGAACTCGTAGGCAGTATCCTGGAGCATACACTCCCCAGCCTTGTCGCAGATGGGGCAGTCTAGGGGGTGCTTGATAAGTATGAAATCGAGCATCTGTTTCCTGTGCTTCCAGATATACTCGTTATCGGTCTCTATCTTCATTCCATCAAGAGCATAGAGGGTACAGGCTGATTGAAGCCTCTCCGCTCCGTCCACCTGCACAAGGCAAAGACGGCATGCTCCGATGGGTGTAACCTCTTTAAGGTAGCAGAGGGTGGGGATATGGATTCCGTTTCTTTCAGCAACATCCAGAACGGTCTCCCCTTTCTCAAAGGTGCATTCCTTTCCGTTTATGATGATTTCAGCCATCGGTTACACCTCTACACTGTCTTCGTTTTTGGTGGCACCATCGCCATCCTTCGGTTCACGCACATTCTCAAGGGCAACCATCGCCATTCTTACACAGCGGAGGCACCTTGTGGCTTCGTCATAGGCCTGCTTATCGGTATAGGGCTTTTCGACCTCTTCGTAGTTATCCCTTCTCTCTTCGCCGGTGAGCTTATGCTGATGCACCCTGGGAATAGTTGGGCATTCCTGCCCTTTAACGTCCTCGTTCTTATCGAAGACGTTGTTCTTCTGGAGGTCAAGCTGGAGTGTTTCCTGTTCTGTGAGGTAGGGCTTGCCCTCCTGCAGGTAGCGATCGATCATTATTGCGGACCAGCGTGCGGCGCCAATGGCCTTAACAACGGTCATCGGTCCCCATTCGCAGTCCCCTGCGGAGAATATCTGCGGATCGCTTGAGACGTAGAGATCATCCACAACCTTGAAGGTGTTCCACTTTGTAACCTCGATACCGTCCTCCTCTTTGAGGAAGGTGAGGTCTGAGAACTGACCGATGGCGGGGATAACAATGTCACAGTCGATTATAAATTCGGAGCCCTCAACGGGCTGGGGTCTTCTTCGTCCTGATTCGTCCGGCTCGCCAAGCTCCATGCGCACAGCCTCAACACCCACAACCTTGTTGTTCTCTGTCAGAACCTTAGTGGGGTTGCAGAGGAAGTGGAAGTTGATGCCCTCTTCAATGGCATCGGCAATCTCGTAGTCCTCAGCGGGCATCTCTTTACGTGAGCGGCGGTAGATAAGGTTAACATCCGTTGCACCTTCCCGCAGAGCCACACGAACACAGTCGATGGCGGTGTTACCACCTCCGACAACAACGACCTTCTTGCCTTCCATGTTGGTTTCCATCCCCATCGCCTGCTGGCGGAGGAAAAGGATACCGCTGGCAAGAACGCCCTCGTAGCCCTCTTTCTCGCCTTCGATACCCATATCACGGCTTTTCCATGCGCCTATGGTAACGAGGACTGCGTCGTAGGTTTTCTTAAGGTATTCAAGGGAGACATCATCACCGAGCTTGCGCCCGTATTCTATCTCAACGCCGAGGGACTGTATAATATCAACCTCACGGCGGAGAAGGTGTCTAGGTTCACGGTAGTCAGGGATACCGAGGGCAACCATGCCTCCGGGTTCCTGCATCCATTCGTATATCTTACACTCATAGCCCATAAGGGTGAGGTAGTATGCTGCTGTAAGCCCTGCAGGCCCTGCGCCGACAATGCCGACCTTCTTATCCTTCGGCTCCGCCTTTTCGGGGAGTTTGGGGGCTTTATCCTGATAGTATTCGTAATCCCATGGTGCACGCTTGAGAACCATGATGCTTACAGGGTCCTCATCCACAAGCCCTCTGCGGCAGTTATCTTCGCAGGGGTGGGGACAGACACGTCCGCATACACCCGCTAGGGGCATGGTGCGGCGTATGGTGGCGATTGCGTCAAGGTAGCGATGGTCCTTTATCTCTTCGATAAATTCAGGGATGGGCACATTAGCGGGGCATCCGGCAGTGCAGGGTGCTGTAACATGGGTATGGTAGTCATACTCAAAGGGGACAACATCCTTCTCAACCTGATCCCGGAAGTTTTTGAGAAAGCCCATAACGGGTATAGCCGCTGTGGGTGCAACGGTACATTTTGCGGAAAGGTTAATGGATTCAGCCATTTCATAGGCCTTGTCCAGATCCTTCTCCTCAACGGCACCGGAACGTATCTTCATAAGCTGCTCGGCAAGCAACCTTGTTCCGACCCGTCCGGGGAAGCACCTTCCGCAGCATCCATCGCTGCTTATCTCGAACATATATTTAGCCAAAATAGCCAGAATGTCCGTCTTTTCATCGAAAACCAGGAATCCGTCCCAGTCAACGAGGGCTTTCAAAGGCTTGTCGCCGTACTTCTCCGAAGTCTTAAAAGGGGATTCGCTCCACTCTTCCTTCGGTTTGCCCCTGTTGTCAATTACCTTGTCTTTCCAAAATCCGTAGCAAACTTGCGACATCACACACTCCACGGTATTAACTCACGCAATCGTATACTGTATACAATTGCGTATAACACAATTATAATATCCTGTCTATAACTTTATTGAAATTTGAAAGGGTGTTCTGAACCAGTTCAGCATCCCCTTTGGAAACGGAGAGCACGTCCGTTTTCCCACTTTTAAAACATGAGCTACAAGATATTTACATCTCCATTTTCTGAGTTCATGCAATGATGCTATGTTTGAGTAATTAATGCAATGAAAATATACATTAAATTAACTACATCCTCAAACCACTTATATGCGCTGACTATTGAGAACTAGTACCTCCATCCGGCGTGTTTTTATCGTTGTTTATTTAACATTAATTTTTGCTAAAAATTGCCTCGCTCCTCACCCGTTGCTGTACTATTATATATTACAAATCAAAACCGGAGGCTGGAAGATGGCTGGGCTTATATTTCTGGTAATCGTTGTTCTGCTGGTTGCTCTTTTTATATTCTATTACAATAAATTCGTTTCACTCCGTAACCAGAGTGAGGCCGCTTGGAGCGATATCGATGTTCAGCTTAAGCGGAGATACGATCTTATCCCGAACATTGTGGAGACCGTTAAAGGATACGCTTCCCATGAAAAGGATACCTTCGAAGAGGTCACAAGGGCACGGGCGGAGGCGATGAATGCTCAGGGTGTTGAAAGGCAGGCCGAGGCAGAGAATATGCTTACTGGAGCGCTGAAGTCGCTCTTCGCATTATCCGAGAACTACCCGGAGCTTAAGGCGAATACAAACTTCCTCGAGCTCCAGAGAACTCTGCAGGAGACCGAGGACAGCATCCAGCTCGCCAGGCGGTATTACAACGCAGTAGTGCGTGACTTCAACACTCTCACAGATACGTTCCCATCCGTAATAATCGCAAACATGTTCAGCTTCACAAAGCTGGAGTACTTCGAAATAGAGGATACTCAACGTGAGAACGTACAGGTGAAATTCTAGGGAGCAGAACGATGAAAAGGCTGATTACAGCTCTGATCGTATTACTCTTTTCCTCCATCGCCCATGCCGAATATTTTGTCATAGAACACTATGATATAGCCCTTGAGGTTAAAAAGAACTCGGTTATCCACGTGACTGAAAAGCTCAGGGTCCGCTTCACCCAGCCGAGGCAGGGGATCTACCGCGACATCCCCTATGCATACATACAGGGTAAAAAGAAGGGTAGCGCCGAAAGACCCAACACCTTCGGAGGCAAGTACATCACCCTGGTGGACGACATTTCCGTAAGGGGGCACGAACAGAAGATAACAAAAGAGAACGGTAACTACCGGATCCGCATAGGTACGCCGGGTGTTTTTGTAAGCGGAGTTGAGAACTACGAGATATCGTACAAGGTATTCGGCGCAGTCAACTTCTTCGACACAACCCTTGAGGTATACTGGAATCTCATAGGCCCGCACTGGCAGACCACAATAAACAGAGCTGAATTCACCGTAAAATTCCCCGAAGGAACCTTCATCAACCGGGACGAAACCTTTGTGTACACAGGCAGGGTAGGCTCTGTGGGCACAAATGCTGAGTATACAATAGAAGATACCCTCATAAAAGGGCACACCACAAGGAGACTAAGCCCAAACGAAGCCTTGACCATAGGGGTTATGCTCCCAAAGCACGTTTTGGACAAGGGCAACACATGGCTGAGAACAAGGCTGTTTCTGGCGAATAATAAGTTTATGGTGATACCGCTGCTCTTTATTCTTATACTTTTCTCCATCTGGTGGTTCATGGGAAGGGATACCGCTCTCTCCACCGTTGTTCGCTATAAACCTCCCGAAGGCATGAGTCCCGCCGAGGCGGGTCTGCTTATTGACGATAAGCTGGACAACCGTGATCTCGTATCCGTCTTCTTCAAGTGGGGAACAGAGGGGTACATAACCATTGAGGAGCGTGAGGACTATAACTCCATACTCGGAAAGAGCGACTTTCTCTTTTCACGAAAGAATGATATACCGGACACGGCACCGGAGTTCGAGAAGATCCTGTTTAGAGGAATGTTCCCCGGCAGCATGAAACACAGAGTCCTGAGTGAGCTTAAAAACAACTACTACACCACGATGCAGGATGCAAAAGAGGAGCTGAACAGGTATATCCGTATGAATGAATTCTACGCACCATTCACCAGGCTCGCAGGAAAGGGGATAATATTCCTCGGCTTTGCAGCCTTCATCCTTTCAGCCTTCACAGCGATAACCACCGGCGAGTTCAAATGGATCGTTTCCGGTGCAGTTATGCTCATTGCAGGGATACTTTTCGGGAAGATAATGCCCAAGAAAACAGCAGACGGAAATATAAAATACCGCTACCTTCTCGGCTTTAAGGAGTTTCTTGAAAGAGCCGAAAAGCCGCGGATAAAAAGGCTCATGGACAAGTACCCTGAGTATTTCAATACAACACTCCCCTATGCCGTAGCGTTTGGCATGGCGGATAAGTGGGCCAAAAAGTTTGACGGTCTCCTCAAGGAACCGCCGGACTGGTATACCATGCGCCACGGCTCAACCTTTTCAGCGGTTTACCTCGCAGACTCCCTCAGCAGAGGCGTATCCAGCATGGGCTCAACCATGGCCTCCCAGCCTGCCCAGACCAGTGCAGGCAGCGGCTCCAGCGGCTTTTCCGGTGGAGGCGGTTTCTCAGGCGGCGGCTTCGGCGGCGGAGGGGGCGGCAGCTGGTGAGACTACTCCTGTTCACATCCAACATCACTGGCGAGCTGCTCCTTGAGAAGCTCGACTCATACAGCTTTTATCCGGATACTGTTACATATACACCCGGTGCCAGACGGACTGCACTCTCCAGGGACTTCTCACCCTTCGCCATGAAATTCCCGCTCATCCAGATAAGCCGTAACCGCTATTCCGAAGAGGAGGGGAGGATCAAGGCGGATGCTGACACCGTTGCCGTATGTATCGACTGGACAAAGGACTTTTTCCATGATTTCCCCGGTTATATCATATATTCTCACCCCTCACTCCTGCCTATGTACAGGGGCTACAGCGCAATTACAGAGCAGTTCGCAAGGGGTGTTGTCCGCTCGGGAGCGAGCTTCTATAAAGCAGGGGAGAAGATAGACGGCGGCGACATACTCCGCAGGGAAAATATCAGTATAGATTTCAAGGATTACCCCATCGACTTTTTAGAGAAATACGCCGAGTGCGCCGCAAGCTTTATCCTCGACCTTGCGGACAACGGGCTGGAGCAGTTCACCCCAGAACCACAGGATGAAACAAAGGCATTCTACCTGGCAAGGAAGCGGAAGAAAGAGGCAGTTATCGACTTCAATCGTGACGCATTCAGCCTCTACAATCATATAAGAGCCTTCTCCCGACCCTTCTTCGGAGCATATTTCCGCTCAGGATGCAAGGAATACACCGTATGGAAGGCCTCCACAGAGAAATGGCAGGGTGAATACGGCGAGCCGGGAACCGTTCTCTCAAGAGACAGTGCGGGGATCGAGATAGCCTGCGGCTCCGGTGCAATAATGTTGGAGGAGGTGGAATGCGACGGTCTTTCCATCCGCCCCGACGAGCTTGAATTCAGTTGACGTAATAACACCCCGGTATTATCCTACCTCCCATGCATGAAGCCAGTATAGCCCAGAGTTTGATGGAAATAGTTTTTGATACAGCCAGAGCCAACAATGCCGGGAAGATAACAAAGGTTTTCGTACGGATAGGTCGGCTCCAGGCTGTGGAAAATGATGCGCTCCTCTTCGCCTTCGATGCCCTTAAAGAGGAAACGATGGCAGAAGATGCTGAGATGATCATTGAGGATGTCGGTATCACGGGTAAATGCAAGGATTGCGGCAAGGTTTCGGAATTCGAGGCGATAATGCTTCATTGCCCCCATTGCGCATCCTATGCAGTTGAACTTCTCACAGGTGAAGAGCTCGCCATCACCGAAATAGAGATCGATTAGGAGTATGTTATGCCAAAAGTAGATGTTAAGAAGAAGATACTTTCAAAGAACGAAACCCTCGCAGCTGCCCTGAAAGAGGGATTCGACAAAGATAAAACGCTCGTGCTCAACTTCGTATCCTCCCCAGGAAGCGGAAAAACAAGCATCCTTGCAGATGTGCTTGCAAGGCTTAACGATAAGTTCCGCATTGCGGTTATCGAGGGCGATCTTCAGACAGAGAACGATGCAGAGCGGATAAGAGCCGCCGGAGTTGAGGCTGTTCAGGTGAACACAGGTCGTGCCTGCCATCTCGATGCAAACGATATCCAAAAGGCGATGACATCATTTGAAGGACACATCGATCTCCTTGTTATAGAGAACGTTGGCAACCTCGTATGCCCCTCCGCATTTGAACTTGGCGAGGATATGAAGGTGTGTGTACTGAGCGTAACCGAGGGTGAGGACAAGCCTGCTAAGTATCCCTCCATGTTTCATGTATCATCAGCATTCATCATCAATAAGATAGACCTCCTCCCCCATGTGGATTTCGATGTGGCGAAATGCCGTGAGTACGCCATAGGGGTTAACCCGGGGCTTGATATCTTCGAGGCATCCTGCAAAACAGGGGAAGGACTCACAGAGATCGCTGACTGGATCGAAACAAAGGTAAACGAGAAAAGAGGCGTATAATAGCTACCGCCGGAATGGATGAAGTCGGCAGGGGATGCCTTGCAGGGCCGGTTGTGGCCTGTGCGGTCATACTCAAAGAGGGCTTCTCCCATGAAAGACTTATCGATTCAAAGAAGCTGACCGAAAAACGGCGGGAGTCGATGGCCAGGCTCATTATGGAAAATTCTGCCGCCTACGCATACGGCTCCGTCTGCTCCGGTCTCATCGACCAGGTGAATATCCTGCGAGCCACAAAGCAGGCGATGCACAAAGCCCTTTCAAGACTGGCTATACCCTTCGACAGAGTTATCATCGATGCGGTCAAACTCCGCAATATAGATGTTCCTATGGAACACCCCTTCAAGGCGGAGGACAGCCACCCATGCGTCGCCGCCGCATCAATCCTCGCCAAGGTCTACCGTGACCGCCTCATGAAAAGAATGCATATCCACTACCCCGAATACGGCTGGTACTCCAACAAAGGATACGGCGCAAAGATCCATATGGAGGCAATCGCAAAATACGGTCCGACCCCCCTGCACCGGATGAGCTTCCTGAAATGAAGATCCTAAGAGGACAAAAAGGCGAGGCAAAAGCCGTTAAATACCTAAAAAAGAAGGGGTATACGATATGCGAGCGCAATTTCCGGTCACGCTTCGGTGAGATAGACATCATCGCAGAAAAGGACGGTGTAACCGCCTTCGTCGAAGTTAAAACAAGAACAGATAACTCATACGGGACAGGACTCGATGCTATTACCCATGAAAAAATGCGCAGACTGCGAAAAACTGCGGAACTCTATATCGTTAAACAAGAACAGGAAATACCCTGCCGGTTCGATGTCATATCCATCGATAAAGATGAAATAACACATATCGAAAACGCATTCTAAATGCCGATAACTAACAGTCTTCCATGGATGGAAAATTCCATAGATTAGTAGAACTAAGATCGCAGGGAACTTTTTAGGGAACAAAGTTCCCCGCACCCCTCAAAAACCCATCTTAATCTATCTGAATCATTTCCCATCCATGGAATTATTCTTACATTCGAAGAAAAAGGCTTCCTTCTCAATTACGCAAGCGCACTTTCATCCATGAAAGCTTATGCTAATTACACGTTTGAGGTTGCTACTCAACAGGCTTCCATGGATGGAAGCCCTGAAGTGAAGAATATGGAGCTATGCTTCATATTCTGTAACGGAAGTAAGCGGAGCGAAGGCTTTGCCGAGAGTAGCGGCAGGGAAATTCTCAGGATGATGAATTTCCCAGATATATCGAAGCCGGAAGTGCGAGAGGGCAAGGTCTCCTTGCCCGAACAACAACGGAATTTCCATGGATGGTAAATTCCATACATATAATTAAAGACTAAGGTAAATTTTCAGGAACACACCACCCCTTAACAACCCCTCAAAAAATCTTTTATCTATTTGAATAATTTACCGTCCATGGAATTATTCTGACATTCAAAGAAAAGGGCTTCCTTCTCAATTACGCAAGCGCACTTTCATCCATGAAAGCTTATGCTAATTACACGTTTGAGGTTGCTACTCAACAGGCTTCCATGGATGGAAGCCCTGAAGTGAAGAATATGGAGCTATGCTTCATATTCTGTAGCGGAAGTAAGCGGAGCGAAGGCTTTGCCGAGAGTAGCGGCAGGGAAATTCTCAGGATGATGAATTTCCCAGATATATCGAAGCCGGAAGTGCGAGAGGGCAAGGTCTCCTTGCCCGAACAACAATGGAATTTCCATGGATGGTAAATTCCATACATATAATTAAAGACTAAGGTAAATTTTCAGGAACACACCACCCCTTAACAACCCCTCAAAAAATCTTTTATCTATTTGAATAATTTACCGTCCATGGAATTATTCTGACATTCAAAGAAAAGGGCTTCCTTCTCAATTACGCAAGCGCACTTTCATCCATGAAAGCTTATGCTAATTACACGTTTGAGGTTGCTACTCAACAGGCTTCCATGGATGGAAGCCCTGAAGTGAAGAATATGGAGCTATGCTTCATATTCTGTAACGGAAGTAAGCGGAGCGAAGGCTTTGCCGAGAGTAGCGGCAGGGAAATTCTCAGGATGATGAATTTCCCAGATATATCGAAGCCGGAAGTGCGAGAGGGCAAGGTCTCCTTGCCCGAACAACAATGGAATTTCCATGGATGGTAAATTCCATACATATAATTAAAGACTAAGGTAAATTTTCAGGAACACACCACCCCTTAACAAACCCTCAAAAAATCTTTTATCTATTTGAATAATTTACCGTCCATGGAATTATTCTGACATTCAAAGAAAAGGGCTTCCTTCTCAATTACGCAAGCGCACTTTCATCCATGAAAGCTTTTGCTAATCAAACATTTAAGGTTGATATATATAAAAGGCTCCCATGGATGGGAGCTCTGCAGGCGAAACTAAATTGAATTGTATTCAATTTATGTAGCCGGAAGTGCGAGAGGGCAAGGTATCCTTGCCCGAACAACAATGGAATTTCCATGAATGGTAAATTCCATAGATAAAATCAGACCAGGGAAATTCTCAGGATGATGAATTTCCCAGATTATATGGATGGTAAATTCCAAAAAATAATTTTAGAAAGGTCGACACCCAACCTACACAAGGTCGATTTTCTTTACCTCTGGATCGAGGGAACCGATTATCGTATTCAGGCTCTCCATCAGGCTAACTGCGTCCTCGTCATTGATCTTTCCGTCGTCGTAGAAACTGTCCTCTTCGAGGATGGCAAAGGAGCGGTTTGTAAACTCCCTGCCCGCTTCGGTGAGCAGGATATTGATCGTTCTGCGATCCTTACCCGTTTTAGCACGCTGAACATACCCCTTTGCCTCAAGGCGGTCCACAATACCTGTAATGGCACTGTTATTTATGTTGATCCGCTTCGTGAGCTCTGTGAGGTTAATGCCGTCCTCCTTCTGAATCTCATGGAGGCAGAGAAGCTGGGGGAGGGTTATTTGATACTTGTTGTTCAGATACTTTGAGTATTTGTCAAGGAACCTGGAAAGCTTCCTGATCCCGCTTATAATCTGTATTGAAGTGTATGCACTCATCCTAATTATCCTATCTAAATTTGATAATTCATAAATCCAATCATCAGAAATGTCAATATAAAGCGTGTAAATTTTTAGATGTAAATATTACACACATAAAATACGCATCTTTTTCCTATTCTTAAATCAAAGGAAATTCAACCAGACACTCTGAAAAGAATCTGCATCTATTTAATATGTGAAGTTTGGCAGAATAAATAATATCCTTTGGGGGCTCATGAGATAAAACAATTCGGGAAATGCCATTAAAATATCCTGAAATCTTTGAAATAAGCCCGTTTCAGGGAATTTCTCTTGAAAAGAGGTCCCCTAGAATATATAACTTTAGGACTAACTTTAAAAAGGGTGAATGATGTCTTTTTATCTTCTTGAGATAGGCAGTGAAGAGATTCCTGCCGGATTTATCGGCAGGGCTTGCGACTTTCTTAAAAACGAATTCCAAAAACAGCTTAAAAGCTCAAATGTCAGCTACTCCGGTGTTACTGTAGATGGTACGCCGAGAAGGCTTTACGTATACGTAGATGGTCTGGCCGAACGCCAGAAGGACTCCGAGGAAACCATAATGGGCCCACCGGCGTCCATCGCCTTTGATGCTGATGGAGGGCTTACTAAGGCAGGACTGGGCTTTGCCAAGTCTAAAGGTCTGGAAACTGCCGATCTTAAAAAGGTCAGCTCGGACAAAGGTGAATACCTCGCCGGCGTTAAGAAATATATCGGTGTTCCGACTAGGGATCTTTTCCGTGAGCTTGTTCCGTCAATAATAAAAGCCATACCCTTCCAGAAGTCCATGAGATGGGGTGATAACGATTTCCGCTTTGCAAGGCCGGTGCACTGGTTTCTGTCGATATTCGACGGCGAGCTGCTCCCCTTCGAGATTGACGGTATCGAAGCAGACAAATACACATACGGCCACAGGATCATGTGTCCTGAGCAGTTCGAGATTAAGGACTACGACTCTTACCGTGAAACCATGGCAAGGGCGAAGGTTATTGTTGATACAGCAGAGCGTAAAAGAGCCGTTTTAGAGCAGATTGAGGCAATATCCTCCCAGGGGGAACTCAATGTAATCACCGATGAAGAGCTTCTGGATACGGTTGTTAATCTTGTGGAAACCCCGGTAGCTGTTCTCGGCTACTTTAATGAGGACTTCCTCAAGCTCCCGCCGGAGGTCCTCATAACCTCCATGAAGAACCACCAAAAGTATTTTTACGTTGAAGACAACAACGGAAAACTCATGAACTGCTTTGTGGGTGTTTCAAACACCGGAGCAGAGGACATGAGCCTGATCCGTACAGGGTACGAGCGGGTCCTAAGAGCCAGACTCAGCGATGCAATGTTCTTTTATGAGAACGACATAAAAGTCCCCCTTGAGCAGAGGACAGAGGAACTGCGCAAGGTTGTGTATCAGGAGAAACTTGGCACATCCTACCAGAAGATGGAGCGTTTCCGTGAGATAACAGGCTACCTTACCGACACACTCGATAAAGATGTTAAAGAGAATGCGGACAGAGCTGCGTATCTTTGTAAGGCTGATCTCCTTAGTGAGATGGTTTATGAATTCCCCGAGCTTCAGGGTATAATGGGTAGAGAGTATGCCGGACTACAGAAAGAGCCGGAGGCTGTCTGCAGAGCTATCTACGAGCACTATCTTCCCAGGTTTGCAGGTGATGATCTGCCCGCCGACAATGAAGGAGCCTTTGTTTCCCTCGCCGACAAGCTGGACACCATATGCGGTTGCTTCTGCATAGGTCTCATTCCCAGCGGAAACAACGACCCCTACGCACTGCGCAGGAACGCCATCGGTATAATCCAGATCATCAGGTCAGGCGGATACAGGCTCAGGCTGAGCAGTCTTCTTGACATGAGCCTTGGTCTCCTTGAAAAGGATCAAAGCTTTGATAAGATCGAGGTAAAGGGACAGGTTCGTGAGTTTATCGTTCTCCGTCTCCGCCAGCTTCTTCTTAATGAGGGTATTCCTGCAGAGGCTTTTGATGCTGTTCAGGAGAATTTCGATGATATAATCCTCATAGAGAAGGCGGCAAAAGCCCTTGGAGAAATAAAGGGGACTGAAGAGTTTGCCGTTATATCCCAAGGATATAAGAGAATTAATAACATCCTGAAGAAAACGGGAGAGGTCGAGCCGAAGTTCAGCAGGGATCTCTTTGAGCAGGATGAGGAGAAAGCTTTGGCCGATACCTTCGAGGAGAAGGAGAAGAGTATCAGGGCAAAGATAGAGCAAGAGGACTTTGATGAGGCTTTGAGAGAGCTTCTTGGGTTCAGCAAACCCGTAAACGCCTTCTTCGACGGCGTTATGGTTATGGCAGAGGATGAGTCCGTTAAGAAAAACCGACTCGGAATGCTAGCAGGACTAAGGGATGTTTTTGGTCTTGCAGGCGATCTCTCAAGGCTGGCTTAATAAATTTTGGGGGTCATGTAATGTCACAAAAATGGGTATACTTCTTCGGCGACGGCAAGGCCGAAGGGGAGGGCTCCGATAAGGAGCTGTTAGGCGGAAAAGGTGCGGGTCTCGCCGAGATGACCAACATCGGAATCCCCGTCCCTCCCGGTTTCACTATTACCACCGGAGCCTGCGTTGAATATTACAACAACGACAGAAACTATCCAGACGGCCTTGAGGGCCAGATGGAAAAGGCGATGGAGGATCTTGAGAAAAGCACCGGGAAAAAGTTCGGTGACGATGAGTTTCCCCTCCTTGTCTCTGTCCGCTCCGGAGCAAGGGTTTCCATGCCCGGTATGATGGACACTGTCCTTAACCTCGGGCTTAACGATGTATCCGTTGATGGGCTTGCAAAGTCCTCAAACAACAAACGTTTTGCATACGATTCCTACAGAAGATTCATACAGATGTTCGGTGATGTTGTGCTGGGCATCAGCCATAATAAATTTGAGAAGATCCTCCGCCAGATGAAGCAGGATAAGAATGTGGAGATAGATACCCAGCTGGATGCGGAGGACCTCGCCAAGCTTGTTGAGGAGTTCAAGAAAGTTGTCTCCATGGAAACGGGGAATCCTTTTCCCCAGGAGCCGAAGGAGCAGCTGAAGCTTGCTGTTAATGCCGTATTCGACTCATGGAATAACCAGCGTGCCAAGACCTACAGGAAGATCCACAAGATACCCCACGAGTGGGGAACGGGTGTTAACGTTCAGGCTATGGTTTTCGGAAACATGGGGGATGACTGCGGAACAGGCGTTGCCTTCACAAGAAACCCCTCCACAGGCGAGAAGGAATTCTTCGGTGAATTCCTCATAAACGCCCAGGGTGAGGATGTCGTTGCTGGTATCCGTACCCCCGAACCGATAAAGGACCTGCAGGACAGAATGCCCGAAGCCTTTCAACAGCTTGAAGAGGTTTACCGCAAGCTGGAGAACCACTACAAGGATGTTCAGGATATAGAGTTTACCATAGAGAGAAATAAGCTCTTCATGCTCCAGACCAGAACGGGAAAACGAACAGCGGCCGCCGCTGTTAAGATAGCCGTTGATATGGTTGAGGAAGGCTTTATCGATAAGGAGACAGCCGTACTTCGTGTTGCTCCCGATCAGGTGGATCAACTTCTGCATCCCATGATCGATGAAAGCACCTCCTATGAGGCTGTTGCAAAAGGGCTCCCCGCATCACCCGGCGCTGCTGTGGGCAAGGCTGTGTTCAATGCGGAGATTGCCGAGAGCATGAGGGAAAAGGGTGAGGATGTTATCCTTGTCCGTAACGAGACAAGCCCCGAAGACATTGGCGGCATGCACGCCTCCAAGGGCATTCTTACAGCCACAGGCGGTATGACAAGCCACGCCGCAGTTGTTGCCAGAGGAATGGGTAAGTGCTGTGTTGCCGGATGCGGCTCTCTTGATATCGACGAAAAGGCTAAGCAGTTCAGCGTAGCCGGCCATACCGTTAAAGAGGGTGACTGGATCACTATAAACGGAACGACAGGCGAAGTGATAATCGACAAGGTTCCCCTTGTGGAGCCTACACTTTCGGGAGAGTTCGCCAAGATCCTCGCATGGTCGGATGAGTTCAGAACACTTGGCGTTCGCACCAACGCGGACACACCGAAGGATTCAGCCACTGCTAGGGATTTCGGAGCCCAAGGTATCGGCCTCTGCCGTACGGAGCACATGTTCTTCGAGGCGGAGCGTATCGACGCAGTTCGCGAGATGATCCTCGCCAGTTGTGAAGAGGGTCGCAGAAGAGCACTTGCCAAGGTGAAGCCCTTCCAGAAGGAGGACTTCCTCGGCATATTCAAGGCTATGGCCGGACTACCCGTCACAATCAGACTCCTTGACCCCCCGCTCCACGAGTTTATCCCCCACACAGATGAGGATATTCAGCGTGTGGCAGATGCCTCCGGCCTTCAGTTCGAGGAGCTTAAGAGGAAGGCGAGCGAACTCCATGAGTTTAACCCTATGCTCGGTCATAGAGGCTGCCGCCTCGGTATAACCTATCCCGAGATATACGAGATGCAGTGCGAGGCTATATTCGAGGCAGCCTGCGAACTCGGCGCAGAGGGGCAGACCGTTGTTCCCGAGATCATGATCCCCCTTGTGGGGCATGAGAAGGAGCTGAGCGAACTTCGTGAAATGGTTGAAAGAGTTGCAGAAGAGTCCTTCGAGAAGGCTGGAAGAAAGGTTGAGTACCTCGTGGGAACGATGATCGAGCTCCCCAGAGCCGCCCTTACAGCAGACGAAGTTGCGGCCCATGCGGACTTCTTCTCCTTCGGCACAAACGATCTCACGCAGACAACCCTTGGAGTCAGCAGGGATGATTCCGGCAGGTTCCTCCCCCTCTATGTGGACAAGGGGATCTACAGCGATGACCCCTTTGTATCCATAGACCAGAGCGGCGTTGGCCAGCTCGTTGAGATGGGAGTTCAGAAGGGGCGCTCCGTTAAGAAAGATCTTAAGACGGGAATCTGCGGTGAACACGGCGGTGACCCTGAATCAATAAACTTCTGCCAGAAAACAGGGCTAGACTATGTCAGCTGCTCACCTTTCAGAGTACCTGTTGCAAGGCTGTCCGCTGCCCATGCGGCATTGAAGAACAAATAGTATAACCAACAAACATAATAGGCTCATCCAAGGGGGCTTCGGCCCCCTTTTTTAAGCACGGGAACATGCAATGTATTCTGAATTACGGTTTATAAGCCTCCTAGATAAGATATTGAATATCAGTGTAACAAGGATCCGTGTTCACGTGGATGGTGCTCTCCATGAAAAAGAATTCAAAGGAGCCCCTGAGAGGTTCGTAAGCATTGCTGAAACCGATTTATATCGTGTTGAGATAAGGTACGATGCCGAAGAAGAGCTCAAGGACGCTAAGCATGAGGTATTCTGCGAGCTCGCCAGTGTTTACTTTGAGGCAAACAAAACCTATCTATACAACCATTACCTAAAAGGCGCAACGCTTCTCGAGGCGATCGGTAATCATAGCATAGACATTGTTCTTGGTGAGGTAATCTCTAATCTTATAAAACCCGGAAATTACGAAAGGGCTGCTATATTCTTCCTCAACGAGGCTCTTATGGAGCTGAGAGGGGTTGTTTTCGGACAAAGAGGGTTTGAGGTAGACACCACAAGCCTTGAGTTCCGCTCAAAGAAAATAAAGCTAAACAAGAAGAATATTCTTTCCGACATAATGTTCTTTAAACGTTCGGATACCATTGATCTTTCCAAACTTGATAACTGGGGACCCGTTGAGGAGTTTATCGATGGTGAAGTCACAGCCTCCTCATTGGGTATTGGGACAAGACCCACAGGGGTGCTCATGGTTAAAAAGGATGTTTTCAGCCCCTGTGATCTAGATTTTGTCTCGTTGTATGCCAGCATCATTTCACTCTCGATGGAGTTCACAAACATCCGCTCTGAGCTTGAAAGATATCGTAGCTCTGCAAGGGAACCTGCAAGTATCGATTATATCTCTAAGGATCTTGTGAAGATGGGTAAACTTGCCGCCACAGTTGCCCACGAGCTTAAGAATCCGCTTGTCGCCATAGGCGGCTTTGCAAAGAGGCTTGCCAGCTTCTGCAACGATCCGAGAACAGAGAACTACGTTCGCATGATCCAGTCTGAGGTTGGCAGGCTTGAAAACCTCGTCTCTGAAATCCTCGATTACTCAAAGAATGTGGATCTCAAGTTCACTCTGATGAATCTTAAGGATGTAACAGACGAGATAACAAACCTTCTCAGGGAAAAATTCAGCGTGAACATGGTACATGTATCGACGGATGTTGAGCCCGGTTTGAAGGTTCTTGTTGACCCCGACAGGTTTAAACAGGTGTTGATTAATATTATCATCAATGGTATTCAAGCTATGCCTGACGGCGGTGATTTAAAGATTTCTGCTGAACATAATGAAGAAAAAACTATATTGTATATAAAAGACAGCGGAGGGGGGGTAGCCCTTGATGATATCGAGAAGATATTCGAGCCCTTTCATACAACGAAGAAAGACGGAACTGGGCTGGGTCTTCCACTGTCAAAGAAGATAATGACTGCACATGGCGGCGATATTGTTGTCAGCAACGATGAGAGTGGTGCGGTTTTTGCCCTGATACTTCCGAGGCATGGAGGAATAGATGAGTAAAGCAAAGGTTCTGCTTGTGGATGATGACAGAGGGATTATCCAGTTCTACAGCGAGTTATTAACCTCTAACGACTATGAGGTTAGTGTAGCTATGGATGGCGAGCAGGCACTGGAGGAGCTGAGCAAAGAGCTGCCGGATCTTGTTCTTCTTGATGTGAATATGCCCGGTAAGAGCGGCCTTGATATACTCAAGGAGATAAAGATTAAGAACGAGCAGCTCCCTGTTTTCCTTCTCACAGCCTACGAGCAGTATAAGCGCAACTTTTCATCACTTTATGCAGATGAGTATTTAACAAAGGAACGCAAGCCGGAGTTAATACTTAAGAAGGTGAAGGAATACACTGAGTAGTGGGCTTTCTTATCTGATTTAATCTATGGAATTTACCATCCATGGAAATTCCATTGTTGTTCGGGCAGGGAAACCCTGCCCTCTCGCACTTCCGGCTACATAAATTGAATACAATTCAATTTAGTTTCGCCTTCAGGGCTTCCATCCATGGAAGCCAGACTAATCCAATCTGGGAAATTCGTCATCATTAAAATTTCCCCTTAGTGCTTTAATTACATACAAAGATTTCAGAAATATTTCGATGTAGCAGTTCACCGAGTTCTTTTCTACGCATCCCTTCTGAGCTCACTGGATTCAGGACATTGATTTGGGCAGTGATCTCCTTTTGTTTAACAAGGTCATTGAAGTGGGGTTCAAACTCCATATCTCCGTACCAGCATACGAGGTCGCGATTTTTTGGCGAAAACCTTTCTCCATTCACTGTTTTATAGTTTATGCACACAGGTATTACAGGCACGCCCGCTTTTTTTGCTGCTTCAATGAAGGGTGCACGGAATGGGAGTATATTCTCTCCATTGGTAGTGGTTCCTTCGGGAAAGATGACAACGGCAAAGCCTTTTCGCATTAGCTCTGCCAGCATCTCAATCTCCTCACGTATACGTGAGGCGCTCCTTCTCTCAATGAAGACTGTTCCGCCTAGTGCGGCGAGTGTACCGGTATACGGGTCCTCTTCCACCTCTTTAGTAGAGACAAACACAGCCGGCCGCTGTGAGGATATAAGCAGGATATCTATGTAAGACATATGGTTGGAGACGATCAAGCAGCCGCCTTCTGAGTGGAGCCCCTCACGGTTATCAACCTCTGTACGAACCTTGAGTGCATTCAGACCAAGACGGCACATTATGCTTGTAAAACCTATGGATAATCTTCTTTTTGCATCTTCATCCCGCACGAGGCTCCTTAGCAGCCTCTGGGTGTACATGTATATCAGGATGAGAAACTTAACAATCACTCCCCTCACTCTGTAAACTTTCTCCTGAAGCCTTCTTCCATGCTGTCCAGTTCGAGGAATGTGAGGTAGTCGTAGCACCTGAAAGCCTTGTCGAAAGCGGGCTCGCCGCATACCACACCGCCTGCCTTGAGATAGGAGAGGAGAAGCGGTGGTACAAGGTTTTCCGCCGCCGCACGGAAAGGTGCGAAGCGTTTCTCCTGTATCATGCTGAGCATCTTGAAGTATCTTTCGGTATAGAACTTCCCTCTGGGAATAGCTATGAGGGATTCATCCGCAAGATTGTTCTCCATCAGGTAGTTATGTATGAGTGCTATGGTGAAGTTATCCGTTGTTTTAACAGAGGAACACCCGAAAAGTGCTGATGAACCAGTTTCCGCCATATATTTACCAAGCCCTTTCCAGAGTGCCGCTATGGTTGAGCCGCTTCTATAGTCAGGGTGTATGCATGCCCTGCCTAGCTCGATCTTTGTGCCGGGCTTTGCGATAATGCCGTCCATGTCGAACTCTTTGGCGGAATAGAACTTATCATTAAAAAGTGAACAGTTGAGTCTGTATGTGCCGATAACGTTTCCGCTTGATTTCTCGATAACAGCCAGGTGATCAAACTGGAAGTCGTATTTATCTATATCCTTCCCACGAAGGCGTCGCTTGGAAAGGAGTTCACGATAGAAAACCTCGTGACGGAGCTTGAGTACCCCGCTGAGCTCCTGCCCGTTCTCGATCGTTTTAACGGTATACTTCCGGGAATCGATATTGATTTTAACGTGGGGTCTGTAGGTACGAAGACGAAAACGGAAGTTCTTTGAAAGACTTCCTATAACTCCGACAGCTTTTCTAACTCTGGGCCCTCTTAAGGTGTTCATCATGCCTCCATGAATAAAACTGTTCTTAACAGAAAACTATATTTCCCACCTGTCAGGTTTTCTTGTTGTTACTGTAAAAAAAATATCAAATCACTAGGCTTTACATTTATTTTGCAAGTACGGCACAACAAATTAACAGCCCGGTTGTATTAATACATGCAACATAATATATGATACAGATCGGATGGACAAATCCGGACAGAAAAACCCCAAACACCCACCGGAGGCTAGATACAATGGCTAAGGCTGACCTGCACTGTCACTCCAAGTTCTCAAACCACCCCACTGAGTGGTTCCTGCAGAGACTTGGTTCAGCAGAGTCCTACACAGAACCCGACTTCATCTATAACACTATGAAGGAAAGGGGAATGGATTTCGTTACCGTAACCGACCACAATAAAATAGACGCATCTATGTATCTTCACGAGAAGCACCCCGAGGATACTTTCACAGGGGTTGAGTCAACGGTTTATTTCCCCGAGGATGGATGCAAGATACATTGCCTTGTGTACGGCCTCAACGAGTCACAGTTCTCAGAGATACAGAAAATCCGCCGCAATATCTACGATTTCCGTGACTATATACGCGAGCAGAACCTGGCATATTCCCTCGCCCACGGAACCTACTCCGTCAACAACAGGCTGAAGATCGAACACCTTGAGAAGCTTGTCCTCCTGTTCGATGTCTTTGAGGGGATAAACGGCGGCAGGGGGAAACTGCACAACCAGACGTGGGTCAACGTACTAGAAGGGTTAACCCCGGAAAAGATAGACGAGCTGTACGACAAATACCGCATCGAGCCTTTCAGCACCAGTTCATGGATAAAGGGCTTCACCGGAGGTTCCGATGACCACGCAGGGCTTTTTCTCGGCAACACATACACTATAACAAAGGCGTCCACCCCCGAAGAGTTTATCAACAAACTCAGAACCAGACAGACGAGACACGCAGGGAACTACAGCAACTTCCATACACTCGCTTTCACAGTGTACAAGATCGCCTACGATTTCACCCAGCACAACAAGAACAAGGCGGCTGGTGCTGAGAGCCTGTTCAACAATATAACAAACCAGATATTCACCGACCGCAAGCCCACATTCATGGAAAGACTCCGCATGAAGGGTTTCAAGATAAAGAACAGGAACAGATCCAGAGATGCCAGCCGTGTGAGGGCTGAGCTTATTGAGCTTGTGGAAGAAGTTCGAGGCATATCCGATACAAATACGAACAAGAAGCTTGAAGTAGTTTACGACAAAGCGGCTAACATTGCCGATGAATACCTTAAGATGGCGATATCCGGTGTTAACCTTGATAAGAACAATTTCAAACTGGATGAACTACTTAAGAGCATAAACTCCGTTCTTCCCGGGATCTTCCTGAGCGTTCCTTTCTTCACATCCTTCACTCATATGTACAAAGACAGGGGCATTCTGGACGAACTCGAGAGACGATTCTCCATCAGAAGCGTAAACAACAAAAAACGTATCCTCTGGTTCACAGACACTATTAATGACCTAAACGGCGTATCGGTAACATTAAGAACCGTAGGAAGACTCGCCGCCGAGCAGGGATACGACCTTAAGCTCATCGGCTCACTTACCGATGATGAAGTAGATCACCGCCTTCCTGAAAACTTTGTGAATCTCAAACCCGTCCACGCCTTTAAACTGCCGTACTACGAAAAGCTTCTGGTTAAGATCCCCTCTGTGCTTAAGTCATTGGAGGACATCTACAACTTCGATCCTGATGAGGTCTACATATCAACACCCGGCCCTGTGGGCCTGCTCGGGCTTCTCGCATCGAAGCTGTTGAGCGTTAAGAGCTACGGCATATACCACACCGACTTCACCAAAGAGTGCTACGAGATCACTGGTAACGACTCCCTCAAAACCCTTGTGGAATCATACACTCGCTGGTTCTTCGATGCCGTAGTTGAGCTTAAGACAACCTCAAGGGAATACATGCTCTATATGGAGCGCAGGGGGATAAGCCGCGAGAAGATGAGCGTCTTTAACAGAGGGATCGACACACGCCTCTTCCGCCCTGTCAAGCGCGAAAAAACTGCGGATGACCCTTTTGTTATCGCCTATGCAGGGCGTATATCAAAGGATAAGAACCTCGAGTTCTACTTTGACCTCTGCAAAAGGATAAACGCACGCTTCGACAATATCCGCTTTGTCATGGCGGGTGACGGCCCGTTCATCGATGAAACGAAATCTGCAGCCAAGGAACTGGGCAATATGGAGATCCTTAACGAGATTGAGCACGACAGGATGCCCGAGATGTACGCCTCTTCGGATCTGTTTGTATTCCCCAGCAACACGGATACCTTCGGCATGGTTGTTCTGGAGGCTCAGGCTTGCGGAGTTCCAGCCGTCGTTTCCGATGAAGGTGGACCGAAGGAGATCATCAAGGATGGCGAAACCGGATTCGTCTGCACAGCTAATAATGTTGAGGAGTGGGAGGAGCGCATCAGCTCTCTCATAGAGATGGCCAGAACCAGTCCTGCGGAATATGAAAAATACTCCATAGCTGCCAGAGCAAGGGTTATGGAGGTCTTCAACTGGGATAAGGTACTGCAGGATATCTTCCTTAAAAAGAAGCCGGAGCTTAGCCAGGAAAACTCCGGAGAAAACGGAGAAGAACCGGGACGCAGGTTCTCGGTGGCATAAATAATAACCAAGGTGAATTAATGTCCATAAATGCAAAGGATTTCATGAATCAGGCAGGAACCTTCCTGAGGGGAAGGATGCCCGGTCAAGTCATTATACAGATGACAGACTACTGCAACGCAAAATGCCCCCAGTGCGGCATGCGTGTTCAAGAGAAGTTCCAGCGGAGCAAGCTGGAGCAGGATAAGGTACGCAGGATCATCGACCGTGCCGCCCAAAACAGCGTAACCGCTCTCTCCTTCACAGGCGGAGAGCCCTTTCTCCATACAGATGAACTCATAGGCCACATAAACCACGCCTCAAAGGCCGGCATAAGGTTCATACGTACTGGCACAAACGCATTCTTCTGCATGGGGAGCGAGAAGCCCGACTTTGAGGACAAGATAAAGCGTCTCGCGGAGAAGCTTGCGTCCACTGAGCTATACACCATATGGTTCAGCCTCGATTCATGGAATGCGGAGGTTCATGAAGAGAGCCGTGGACTTCCCGGCGTTGTGAAGGGTATGGAGAAGGCACTCCCTATCTTCCACGAATTCGGCATACATCCATCGGCAAACCTAGGGATAAACCGCCACGTTGCCTGCGGCAAGCTTCCGGAAAAGCTCGACAGCGAAGATGCAAAACAAACGTTCTACAGCTCCTTCCGTGAGGGTTTCAAAAGGTTTTACCGCAACGCCGCCGGCCTCGGTTTCACCATAGTAAACGCCTGTTATCCGATGAGTGCAGAGGAGAATGCGGTCTATCAGGCGGAATCCGCCGATATGATGGTGAGCTTCACAAAGACAGAGAAGATACAGCTCTTCAGCGCACTCTACGATACAATCCCCGAGTTTCGCTCCGAGCTCCGTATCTTCACACCCAGAACATCGCTCCTTAGCCTTATCAGGCAGTACAGCGGGGATGACTATGCAGACTACGCCTGCCGTGGCGGTCTTGATTTCTTCTATATAGACGGAGTTAAGGGGCATGCCTACCCATGCGGATTCAGGGCAAATGATGACTTTGGCCCTTATGAGAATCTGGACACAACCGGCGGAGTTCCCAAGGCGGACTGCCGCATTTGCGACTGGGAGTGCTTTCGTGATCCATCTACGCTTATGGGCCCTGTAACGGAGTTTTTCGAGCACCCCGCCGGTCTTCTGAGCCGTGTGCTTAACGATAAGCAGTTCTTCCGCCTCTGGATGGAGGATCTGCGCTACTACAAGGCTTGTGATTACTTCAACTGCCGCCAGCAGCCAGACTATGACAAGATGGCAAAACACGCCGAGAAACAGAAGGCTAAGAAATCCGTAAATCTCATTGAGGCTGTTGGTTCATAAAAAGTTATTAAGGATAGATATATAGATAATACCGGGGAATAGGGGGGAGGTCCTTTTTTCCGGGGCTATTCAGTCTGTTCCGAATCGCCGTCCGGTGTTCCTAGAACCTTTATATCAAGAATCTCGCCTTCGAATTCCTGCTTGAGCTGTTTAACGACCTCGTTTTCTCCGGCTTCCTTCTTTGTCTTGCGTTCGTAGTAGGTTTCCCTTTCCTTCTTCTTCTCAGTTACCGTTTTTTTTTTCGGCTCCGAATCCAGAACAGCCTTGATATATGAAACACCAGGATAGAACTTACCGGCAGTTTTGTTCAGGTAATCCCTCGTCTCCGGCTTCTCAAGCATCTGCACGTAGAATCGCTTTTCCTCTGCAACACCTATATAGAGCGTATCTCCTTCCACACGGGAGAGGTAAACGTTGCTGAGATATGAGGCTACGGGAGCGTTCTCTTCGGAGATATGCTTTATCATCTCCTGCCATTTGTCACCACCCCCCTGGGATGGGCTCTCCTGCCGTGGGGCTTTATGGGAAGGGGACTGCTGGGCACTTCTCGCCGGGGACTGCCTGGCAGATGATACCGCAGCCTGGGGTGTTCCCCCCGTGACAGGGATAACAGCAGAGAAAGAGGCCGCCTTATACATGGCGAACTCGAAAACATACTGATCGAAGCTGAAAAACTTCAAATCGTTGAGCAGTTTCTGGAATATCTGAAAGAGGGCGAAGAGCCGATGCTCTGTAACCCTTAAGGAGAGATCACTGTAAAGCTCCTCCTCATAGCTTGTTAAGCCCTTGAGGGTTCCCCCGCCAGTCATATAGAAAAGCAGATTGCGGGTATGCTCTATGAGGCTCTCTGCGGCAAATTTGAGATTAACACCCTTTGAGGTCAGCTCGGTGATATGCCCTGCTATATCCTCCTTACGCTCCTCAAGGATAGCCTTGAAAAGCTCTACGATGATACTCGCCTCGGAGTAGCCGAGGAGGAAGGCCGTGTTCGATTCATCCACACGCCCGTTGGTGTATGCTATTATCTGATCCAGCATGGAGAGGGAATCCCGCATGCATCCGTCCGAGTTTCGTATGACAAGGTTAAGGGCATCCTCATCGTACTCGATCCCCTCTTTGGCAAGGATCTCGCTGAGTGATGAGTACATCCTTTCAAAGGGTATCTTACGGAAGTCGTATTTCTGGGTACGGGATATTATAGTTGCAGGAATCCTCTGGGGATCGGTTGTTGCAAGGATGAATAGGGCATGCTCTGGAGGTTCCTCAAGGGTTTTGAGCAGGGCATTGAACGCCTGCTCGGTGAGCATGTGCACCTCATCGATGATGTACACCTTCTTCCGGCACTTCACAGGGAAGAATTTAACCGCCTCACGCAGGTCACGAATCTCATCGATACCCCTGTTTGAGGCACCGTCCACCTCTATCACATCCATGGATGTTCCGCCTGTTATCTCAAGGCAGTTTTCGCACTCGTTACACGGATTAACACCCTTTGGTGAGAGACAGTTGAGAGCCTTTGCGAATATACGTGCAGTGGAGGTTTTACCCACGCCACGGGGGCCTGTGAAGAGGTAGGCGTGGACAAGTCTGTCCATCTCCATGGCGTTTTTGAGGGTAGTCACCACAAATTCCTGTGCGACTATCTCATCAAAGTTCTGCGGCCTGAGTTTTCTGGCGAGTGCGAGGTATGACATGGTGTTGTTTTAGAATACTCCCCTTCAGTTAGTCAATGCAAAGTTTCCTCAGAGAACAATGCTCACTTCGGTTCCATGCTCCCTGTTCTCTATGTTGATGTTTCCGCCCATGTTATTCTCGATTATCATCTTAGACATGTACAGGCCTATTCCTGTACCCTTCCCCTGCTCCTTGGTTGTGAAATAGGGCTCAAACACATTCACGAGGATCTGCTCGGGGATTCCGCCTCCGTTGTCCAGAATACGCACAAGGCTCTTCTCCCCAAGGGAGGCGATGCTTATCTTTATGTATCTTTCCTTGCGCCTGTTCTCAATAACTGCGTCCTTGGCATTGCTGAGCAGATTAAGTACAACCTGGGCAAACTCGTTGGGGAAGCCTTTGGCCATTACACCGTCTTCGGCATCCATAATCAGCTCTATGCGGAAGTTGTCCAGACTTGCGTGGATAATATTAACCGCCTCATCAACGGCCTCACGTACATCAAACTCAACAACCTCCTTATTTGTTCTATAGAAGTTGCGGAAATCATCAATGGTGGTGGACATATGCTGGATAAGCTCCATGGAGTTTTCCACAACATCAACGATATAGTCCTCATCAATACCACCGTGGCGGAAGGTATCCTCGATATCCTGCACTGTAAGGGCGAGTGCGTTAAGGGGCTGGCGCCACTGGTGGGCGATGTTGCTTATCATCTCTCCCATGGCGGCAAGGCGTGATTGGCGAACCATAAGCTGGTCTTTACGTACGCTCTTGCCAGCCTCATCCTCAAGCTTCCCCTCAAGTTCAGATACAAGGGCCTGCAGGCTCTCGGTCCGAAGCTTCACTCTTTCCTCTATTTCCTCCTCCATTCGCTCCAGCTGGTCCAAAAGGCTTTCTATGCGCAACCGAACGGCTCCGGTGCCTGCGGCGATGGTCTCGAGTTCGTTATCCGAGCGAGTCTGCTTCGCTTCAATCCTGCCAAGTATGGCTGTACAGTTTGAAAGAGCCTCCCTGAGCGGGGCAAAATTACCTTTGATTGATATAAAAAAGAAATATATCCCAGCAAGGGATGCAAAGAGCGTTATGGCGGCAAAACCTGCAAAGGGGGCATTTAAAGTGTTCATAACGGCGGCCTTTTCACGAACCGATGCAAGGGTGAGATTGAGGTTAAGGTATGAGAATCTTGAGTATGCTATGCTCTCCCCCCATTTATCTATAACACCGGAATCGTCCTGCATGGAGGATACACTACGGTATATACCCGGAAAGAGCGTTTCATCCATATCGCCGAGAACAAGGTCGCCCGTCTTTGTATTGAAAAGAAACATCCTCTCCCCGCTAGTTCCGGGGCATGTGAGGGCTGTATTAAGTGGTTCCAGAGACAGCCTGAAGACGCTCACTCCCACTGCACTCCCTTCGATATTGGGATTATACATCGGTGTGGATATGTCCATAAAAACATCGCCGCCAACCGTTCGCTGAACACCAGCAACATATCCGGAGCCGGTTCGGAGGGGGGATTGAAAAATAGGTCGATCACCTATGTTGTCGTCAATGAAAAGGGGCTTATCCTTGCTCATCGAAAACCATATCTCCCCCGATGAATCAGCTGCTGCTATGGCGTTAATCTCGCTGTAGCCCTCCAGAACGGACTGAAGCTGTCTGCGTGAGAAGGTGTAGCCAATCTCGTTGTCCGGAACGGTAAAGCCTGCGATGCCGGGGTAAACCTGCAAGGAATCAAGGCTTTCCAGTAGTCTCACCTCAGAGATGCTGAGACATTCGGTCTGCTGGCTGATTGCACGCTCTTTCACTGTGTGGCTGAAGAAGAAGTAGGCAGATGCCATTGCGCTCAATGCGATAAACAGAGCGAATACGGCGCTGTGGAGTGTTATCCTTTTGAGGAGCTTCATTGTATAAGAGAATCCGTATCAAACATTCAAACTATTCTACTCCGAATAAAGGAATGTTCAAACAGAAAAATGATTAAATCCGACCCGATTCGCCCAGGGCTTTTTGATTCCTTTTATCACGAACGATAACGGCATAGGCGCTGTGGTTGTGGATGCTCTCAAAGTTCTCGCTGGAGACCTCAAACCAGTCTATTCTGGGCTCTTTCATAAGCTTCTCTGCGCAGTTGCGAACAACATCCTCAACAAAGGCGGGGTTTTCATAGGATTTTTCGGTGACAAATTTCTCATCCTCCCTTTTAAGGAGGGGGTATACGGGCGAGCTTGCCGAGGATTCGGCTATGTCGATGAGCTCCTCTATCCAAAGCATCTTACGGAAACGTACCTTGATTGATATCTCACCCCGCTGGTTGTGGGCTCCGTGGCAGGAGATCTCCTTGGAGCAGGGGCAGAGGGTCATAACCGGGACCTTTACGCAGAGGATGAAGTCCTTCTCCTCACCGGTGCTGGAGGCGTAGTATTCGCAAGTATAGTCCATCATGGAGGCTAGACCGGATACGGGTGCGGTTTTCTCTACGAAATACTTGAAGAAAAGCTCGATGTGGGATTCCTCACTCTCAAGCTTCTCCCGCATCTCTTTGAGTATATCCCAGACAGAGGAGATCCCCATCTTCTCCCTGTGACGGTTCAGAACCTCCACAAAACGGGACATGTGGGTCCCTTTGAAATCATGGGGAAGGCGCACATACATATTTATGCGGGCGTTTGTATGCTGTTTCCCCTTCTGCTTATCATCAAGTACGATGGGGTAGACAATGTCCTTAATCCCCACCTTGTCGATGTATATATTCCTGCTGTCGTACTCGTTTTGTATATCACGCAAGATTACTTTCTCTTAATGCGCTGATTTGCAAGAAACTGCTGATAGTGCTTTGCCCCCTCGGGGAGTTTGCCGAGGTGAAGCTGCATCCAGACCGTTCCATAACGCTCCATCTTGAGCTTCTTACCGTTCTTAAGCAGTTCTATATCGGACTCAAGCCTCTCATCAAGGGGGTTCTTCTTGGTTCCCCTACCGAGAACATCGATAGCCTTATCCGTCTCGTTGTTCTGAACGTGGAGCCAGGCGAGGAAGCTGTAGGGGAAGCCTTCCTTCGGAGCGTTCTTAACGGCGGTTTCCATGGTCTTTATCGCCTTCTCCATATTCTTATCCTTATAGTAAAGGGCGGCGAGCATGGCAAGACCCATCCAGTTCTTTTTGAAGCCCTTCTCAAGATACGGTCTTGCGTCCTCAAACTTCTTATTGGCATAGAGGATCATACCTATCTGGGAGTTGATCTGCTCCTTTACGAAGAACTGCCAGTTTGCATACTGGTATCCATCCTTAAGCTTTTCAATGGCTTTTTCGTTTCTGCCAGCTTTGAGATCCTTCTCCACAGAGGCAAAGAGACCCTTTAGCTTGTTGAGGAAGTGCCTTCCCATAAGAACGTTGATTAGGATGATGAGCAGTACCGCCAGAGCGATTGCCCAGGCGAAGCTGTATGTGGCGTAGTAAAGCCCTAGGGAAGCGGCTACGGAAACTGCTACGGAAATGAGGAGAGTAAGCATTTATAAGACTCCTGGATTATTAGTTATTATTTTGCAAAGCGGGATTATATTACCCGCAGGACTCTTTTTCAAGGGAAATCAGGGATAGCAGACCTCTATGACCGTCTTCTCCGACTCCGCCCCGTTCTTCAGCGAAGATACCGCAAACATACTGCAACCCGGCTCATCCCCCGTACGAAACATATAATAGGGGAGGTCTACCCTTGTAACGTACTCATATGCATCCCCTTTCATCCTGTATACGTTGTAGAGCCACACCCCTTCGGGTTCCATCCATGAGATGGTGGTTTTCCCCTCCGCAGAGATGGTCTTGAGGCTGAATGGAGCGTCCGGCTTGTTCCCCCCCTCTGCAAATATGGACACAACCTTCGGCTCACCTGCGTTGCCGTATTCATCGTAGGCATAGATGGTAAGGGTTCCTGTATCCGTTTCGGTGAAGTTTACAGTGAACTCATCCTCTATGGTAGAGGCCGCTTTCCTGTCGCCGGCGAAGGCTATTAGCCGCTCGAAGGGGCGGTTTGTCTCCACCTCAAAGGTGTAGCGTCTTCCGGGAAGTTCCGATGCCTGAACAGATTCAATAAAGATCGGCTCTGCATAGATGACCACCTCCCTCGCCTCATCGGAGAGGATCTTATAGGGGATATGCTCATTCCTCAGCTTGTAGACATAGCGGACATTCTCCGCAACATCTGTATCGGTAAACACTTCGCCCCCCTTCATGGACGTAAGCGGCTTATACTCCGAGAGGCAACCGCACTCGGGGTCATACTCCGCACGGGATATATGCAGAAGGTAACTGCTCTGTCCGCTACGGAACATTACGCCCTCCCTGGTATTAAAGATCTCATACTCCGAGGGTACAGGCACTTCGATGTATTTCTTCACCACCGGCTCCGTCTTCTTCCCGCAGGAAAGAAGGGGGACGATAAGCAGTGCGGCAATAAGAAGCCTAAGAGTTGTCCTCAATGAATTTCCTCGCATTATCTATCTGTTCCTTGACCGATTTCTCCGCTGTGCCACCCTTTGCGGCTCTGCTGTTTACGGAGGCATCAACGGTTATATAGGAGTATACATCCTCATCTATACGGTTGGAAAAGGATTTCAGTTCCTCAATTGTCAGCTCGCTGATATCACACCCCTTATCCAGAGCCTTTGCCACAGCACTACCCACGATATGGTGGGACTGACGGAACGGAACACCCTTGCGCACAAGGTAGTCCGCAAGGTCTGTGGCTGTGGAGAATCCCAGGGAGGCGGATTCACGCATCTTCTCACGCTTTATCTGCATCTTCTCCATCATGGGTATGAAGATCTTGAGTGAGGCTTTAATGGTATCCGCAGTATCGAATACAGGCTCCTTATCCTCCTGCATATCCTTATTATATGCGAGGGGGAGTCCCTTCATCGTTGTGAGCATGCCCATCAACGAACCATAGACCCTGCCGGTCTTTCCTCTTATTAGCTCGGGCATATCCGGATTCTTCTTCTGGGGCATGATGGAGCTTCCTGTGCAGAAGTCATCGCTGAGTTCTATGAAATCGAACTCCGAAGTGGAGTATATGATAAGCTCCTCGGAGAGTCTGGAGAGGTGCATCTGGCATATGGAGGCGGCACTCAGGAACTCGAGGGCGAAATCACGATCGCTAACGGAATCGAGGCTGTTCTCCGTGGGTGCATCGAAGCCGAGGGCCTCCGCTGTTCTGTCACGGTCTATGGGGAATGTTGTTCCTGCGAGTGCTCCGGAGCCGAGGGGGGAAAGGTTCATCCGTTCGGCGCAGTCCGTAAAGCGACCGTAATCCCTTTTCAACATCTGGCAGTACGCCATAATATAGTGGGAGAAAAGGATAGGCTGGGCAGTCTGCAGATGGGTGTAGCCGGGCATAACCGCGCCCATCTCAGCCTCCGCCTTATCACATAAGACCTTGATTAGCTCAAGGAGATAGCCCCTGATGATCTCTATCTCGGCACGGAGATACATCCGCATATCAAGAGCTACCTGATCGTTGCGGCTTCTGGCTGTGTGGAGTTTTCCACCCACTGGACCCACAAGCTCGGTCATCCGCTTTTCCACAGCCATGTGGATATCCTCATCCTCTGTGCGGAACTCAAAGGTTCCGTCCTCGATCTCCTGAAGGACATTGCCGAGCCCTTCGACGATAGAGTCCGCCTCTTCATCGGTGACGATACCGCAGGCGGCGAGCATGCGCACATGGGCGATGCTTCCGTTTACGTCGTATTTATAAAGCCTTTTATCGAAATGGATAGATGCGTTGAATTCCTCAACGAACTTGTTGGTGGGTAGCTTGAAGCGCCCCGCCCATGGTTTATCGCTCATCGAATCACTCCGTATTGTTTATGGAAAATATTAAAAAAGAATGCTGGTAATAATAGCAGTAACCTTGCTCGATCTCAAGGCTGAGGTTGCATACAGGGAGCAGGATTTCACCTGACACAGCCTCTCAGTGTGTTAGGATCGTTATATAAATATTATTGAGGAGGACAAAAGATGACAAACTGCGGAAATATGAAAAAGGATGATATTTATGTCTGCAAGATATGCGGCCTTGAGGTGAAGGTTCTCACAGAGTGCACATGCGGCATAACCGACGGCAACACTAACTGCAAGACCGAGCTCAAATGCTGCGGTCAGGCGATGGAAAAGGAAGGATAATTACTAAGCCGGGTACTCCCCGGCTTTTTTATTGTTTATTGTTTCACCAACTAAAAAACCCCGCCGAAAAGGCGGGGTTTATGAAATGGATTCTACAGGATTAAAGAAACTCCCCGGGACGGACTTGAACCGCCAACCTAGTGATTAACAGTCACCCGCTCTGCCGATTGAGCTACCGGGGATTGATTAACGAGATAGGACTATATCAACACGCCCTTTCTTTGTCAATAAGATTTTAAAAAAAATCCCCGACAGCGGAAGTTTCTGTAAATTAACTGATTTTAACCCGTTTTACTTCTCCAGAGAGAACTCCATCATGTCGAACCAGAAGCCATCCTGCTGGATGAATTCCATTTCTGCACGAATGATTTCGAAGTGTTTCTGCTCAACTGCGGCCAGATCGCTGAAAAGCTTCTTCGCCGCCGGGTCGTCAGCCTTCTCCGCCTGCTCAAGGTAGAAGTCTCTCGCCTTCTCCTCGTGTACAAGGGCTATCTTGAGCGCCTCGTCATCACCAACCGTAGCCTTCTCGGTCTTCTGGAGGCTGGCATCGCTCACATCGGGCATAAAGCCGCTAAGCCTTCCCTTGGGGACCTCTGCGCCTTCGTATACCTCACCCTTGATCATCTTCTCCATGAACTTACCCACGAGTTCCATGTGGTCTATTTCATCGAGTGCAAGCTGAATAAGCATGTTCTTGCCGCTTACAACCTCTGTTTGTTTTGCGAATTTCAGGTATGCACGCATACCCTCAACCTCTGCGTTGTAAGCCGTCTTTAGTGCTTGAAGTAATTCCAAGTTCATTCTTGCCTCCTTTTTTTACTACCTGTTTTGCACATATACATTATAATATTCTTCTTTCAAAATTTGTAACTATTTTGTATATTTAATTGCTATCCTGCAAGCAAACATAGCTTTATTCGGAGGCTAATTAAATGAACGCTCTCGCAAAGGAACTTAACGAACTTATCGCCAAAGACAACCCGGCAGTGCTTGAAATGCTCTCTGAGCTGGGCAAGAATCTTTTCATGCCCAAGGGTATCGTAACCCAGTCCGCAGAAGCAAAGGAAAAAGCACATAAGTTCAACGCAACTATCGGCATCGCCCTGGAAAACGGTCAGCCGATGTATCTTCAGTGCGTATACGACAATCTCAGCAAATACGCACCCAAGGATATCTTCCCCTATGCACCCTCTTCGGGTAAACCTGAACTCCGCAAGAGATGGAAGCAGAAGATATTCGACGAAAACCCGACTCTCAGCGGCAAGGCTACGAGCAACCCCGTTGTGACAAACGCCCTTACCCACGGACTTAACGTTGTGGGCGACATGTTCCTTGATAAAGGGGACTACGTTGTTCTCCCCGATAAATTCTGGGGCAACTACAGGCTAGGCTTCTCCGTTATCGGCGGTGCTGAGATCGCAACGTATGAGACTTTCACAGAGGAAGGGGGCTTCAACGTTCAGGCTCTTCTCGACAAGGTTGAGGAGTGCGGAAGGATCAAAGGCAAGGCCGTTGCGATCCTTAACTTCCCCAACAACCCCAGCGGATACACGCCCACCGTTGCAGAGGCAACAGCCATTGCAGACGGACTCACTGCCATCGCAGAGAAGGGTATCAAGGTAATCGCTGTTACAGATGATGCTTACTTCACCCTCTTCTATGAGGACACTATAAAGGAATCCATCTTCGGCCTTCTTACAGGCAGAAGCAAAAACCTTCTCCCAGTTAAGCTCGATGGAGCCACAAAAGAGGAGTTCGTTTGGGGATTCCGTGTGGGATTCATCACCTTCGGCGCTACGGAAAGCTCCGAGCAGAAGGATATGATGGCGGCACTTGAGAAGAAGGTTACCGGACTTATCCGTGGAACCATCTCAAACTGCCCCCACCCCTCACAGACATTCGTTCTCAACAGCCTTGATGACGAATGCTTCAAGGAGCAGAAACAGCAGAAGTTTGAGCTTATGAAGGAAAGGGCCCTTAAATTCAAAGAGGTGCTTAACACTGGCAAATACCTCGAGCAGTTCGAGTATTACCCCTTCAACTCCGGCTACTTCATGTGCCTTAAGCTCAAGAATGTGGACGCAGAAGAGCTTCGTGTCCACCTCCTTGATAACTACGGAATCGGAACGATATCCGTTAACAAAACAGATCTGAGGATCGCTTTCTCCTGCGTGGAGGCTTCGGATACAGAAGAGCTTCTGGACGGAATCTTCGCCGGATGCAAGGATCTTGCTAAGTAGTAACTAAACCCTGTAGAATCCTATACGCTTAAGGGGGAGCCTATGGTTCCCCCTTTTGCATTATCACCTTTTGGATTATACTAGAGGAGATTATGGCGGATAAGAAACGGCTGACAGAATACGCCAAAGCGGCGGGCTGAGCGGCTAAACTGGGTCCGGCGGACCTGGCAGGAATGCTTGATGGATTATCCCGCTACCGGGATGAACGACTGCTTGTGGGCTTTGAAACAAGCGACGATGCTGGTTTGTTCAAAATGCCCGACGGCAGGATACTGGTTCAGACGGTGGACTTCATCACACCAGTGGTGGATGATGCGCACACCTTCGGCCGTATAGCTGCGCTCAACTCCATGAGCGATGTATACGCCATGGGCGGCATACCCATTACAGCCATGTCCGTTTTCAGCTACAACTGCTCCGCCGAAGAAGGGCTTATCCGTGAGATAATGCAGGGGGCCTGCGATGAGCTCACCGATGCGGGGTGTACTCTTCTGGGGGGGCACACCGTAAGCGATGATGAGATCAAGGCGGGCTTTGCCGTAACCGGCGTTATCGAAGACGATAAATACTACCGCAACTGCGACCTGCGCCCAGGCGATGTTCTCATATACACAAAAGCCATCGGAATCGGCATCCTCACAACGGCCATAAAGGCTGGCAAAGCCACCAATGAACAGGCTGAGGAAGTTACTAAAGAGATGCTTATTTCGAACCGGATGGCGGCGGAATTGCTCAGAAGCTACGATGTATCAGCCGTTACCGACATCACAGGCTTCGGGCTCACAGGGCATGCATGTGAGATGGCTAAGGGGGCTGGACTCAGCATAGAGATAAACAAATCGGCTATCCACGTCATGGAGGGTGCGGCGGATTTTGCTTCCCAGTTCGTCATACCCGGCGGCGCACTCTCCAATCAGCAATTCCTTGGTACTGACTGCACATATGAGCAGATGCAGGATAACTCCCACATAATATACTTCGATCCCCAGACCTCCGGCGGCCTGCTCATAGGGGTTTGCGAGGACGATGCTGAGAGGATGCTCAGCACACTGAAGGATTCGGGGTATCCCCACGTAGAGGTTATCGGTACAGTCCTGCCAGGCGGCGAATCACCTGTAGTAATAAAATAATTCTCACTGCACCATCAACATACACCTATTGCATATTGACACCAAAGCTGAAAAGAGCGTATAAAACAGGTTCACAACTGCCTGCCCGAGTGGCGGAATTGGTAGACGCAAGGGACTTAAAATCCCTCGGAGCGAAGCTCTGTACCGGTTCGATTCCGGTCTCGGGCATTTAGGCAGCATCCTGGTAGTTCTGTAGAAAGCTATAAAATTCATGAAATACAGCCTTTTGCAAGGCCTCGTGAGCCAATGCATTCCATAATATTCCTGCTATATCCAGCTTCTGTTGACGGTAGATGTGACGGTACCATATAATTCAGACATATCCTATACCGTCAAGCGTATCTAATCATAGATAATGTTTTAACGGTATCAATTAAAAATAACCGAGGTTATACCGTCATGGCTCTTACAGATACTGTCATTAAAAATGCAAAGCCTAAAGATAAGAATTATAAGATCACTGACGAGAAAAGCATGTACCTACTTGTAACTAAATCAGGCAAATATTTCAGGCTTGATTATAGGTTCCATGGAAGACGGAAAACTTTTGCTATAGGAGTATATCCTGACATCTCATTAAAAGAAGCTAGAGAGAGCAGAGACGAAGCTAGAAAGCTCATTGCCAAGAATATTGATCCTAACGAGGAGAAGAAGAACCAGAAAGCTAAAGCTGAAGAAAATATTATCAACAGCTTCGGGAATGTTGCTAAAGAGTGGTTCGATAAGGCAGTTTCAAAGTATAACCCTGATACAGCAAAACGAAAGTGGCATTTTCTGGAAAAGGATGCCTTACCCTATATCGGTAATCGCCCTATAAACAATATAACCTCAAGAGAGCTTTTGACTGTACTAAACCGTATACAAAATAGAGGTGCAATAGAGATAGCCCACAGAGTGAAAGGTATCTGCGGAGAGATTTTCAGGTACGGTATTATTACTGATAGATGCGATAACGATCCTAGCCAAGCATTAGCAGGTGCACTAAAGCCAAAACGTAATAAGAACATGGCTACAATTACTGAGCCTAAGGCTGTAGGAGCGCTTCTAAGGGCTATTGAAGACTATCAAGGCAGTTATGTTACAATCTGTGCTTTAAAGCTTTTACCAAATGTTTTTACTAGGGTTGGAGAACTTAGAAATGCTGAATGGTGTGAGATAGACTTAGATAATGCTATATGGAAAATCCCTGCTGAAAAGATGAAAATGAACAGGATACATATGGTTCCTCTATCAACTCAGTCAGTAAGCATACTCGAGGATATCCAAAAAGTATCTGGCAATGAAAAATACGTATTCCCTTCAGTAAACAGAAAGACTAGACCGATGAGTAACAACACAATCAACTCAGCATTGCGTACTATGGGATTTGAAAAAGATCAGATAACAGGTCACGGTTTCAGGGCTATGGCTTCAACGCTTTTACATGAAAATGGATGGAACTCTGATATAATTGAGATGCAACTTGCACATGCGGAAAAGAATAAAGTTAAAGCAGCATATAACCATGCTCAATACCTTAAGGAACGCACGAAAATGATGCAATGGTGGTCGGATTGTCTAGAAAGATTAAAATCAAACTAAATTTCAAGGAGCTGACAAGGTGTGCAAAACTTCTTATGTTTTGGGAGGAGTATAAGTGCTATATTGCTAGCCTTGAGCTTTTCGATGGAGATAATAACCAAATAAAGGAAATATCGAAAGAGGAGATAATTGATATCATACTCCAGTTGATATTCCACAAAAGAAAAGAACCAATAGATGACTTAACAACAGAACATAATAAAGCTATGATTGGTAATTTTGATTATTTAGATTACTTAGCTCATAACAAAAAAAATAAATTTATAAGAAATGTTTTGAGTTCTGCTATTAAAGAAAATCTAGAAGCAGGTCACCAATATCAACAACTCCCCGAATCAGTCATTGCCTATTGTGTTGATAATACAGCAGGCACACTCAAGAAGGTTGGCAGAGGGAAAAATATTGAGGATAGAACCCCTCAGACAGATTACTATTATATCAGTGCTGATGTGGCATTAGCCTTATGGGCATTAGAGTTTATACTGAATATCCCGCCTACAAAGAATAATGCTACTGAATTAAAGGAATCCGGTTGTGATTATTTAGCGAAGAAGCTTAGTTCATCTTATGACTCAATTTTAGGTCACCGCAGAGATAAGGTTAACTCATTTTATTTAGACAAAAAGAAAATAAATCAGATACTTAATCATTTTGACTCACTAAACAAAAATGAGCGCCATGAGTATCTTGCACACATGATCAAACGTACCAGTGACTTTAATTTTTAGTCTTTCTCTGTTGGTAAAATAACAACATAGTATTTTGCATACGCTTATTTACTTTTCATAATATATCGTTATCTACACAAAATAAAACGAGGAAAAGTATGAGAAAAAATCTTTTACGGCGTAAGCAAGTCGAAGCAATCACAGGCCTATCCAGATCATCAATTTATGCGAAGATGGAAAAAGGAACCTTTCCTAAGTCAATCAAGCTCAGCACACGTTCAGTCGGGTGGCTAGAGAGTGAAGTAATTGAGTGGATTGACCAGAGAATTAATGATTCCAGAACAAACAATGAGGCTCAAATATGAATCAAAAGGAAAAGCCCATGGCAGGTGCGACTGTACATGAGCTTCAAAAAAACACCAATACAATAAATGATGTTACCTATTATTCGTCAATCAATCAAGAATTAATTGGAGACCCTGATACATTCGAATGGCAGCGACCTGAAGAATTTGAAAAGGGTCTCAGGCCTGTTATTAAATTAACAAGTGGTATGTTACCGAAAGCATACAGAGACTTTATTGTTGATGTGTCATACCGATTACAAGTTCCACTAGAGTATATTGCAGTACCTTTGATTACTCTCACAGGCTCATTAATTGGCAGAGAGTTAAAAGTTATACCGAAACGCAAAGATACTTCATGGAAAGTTGTTCCAAACCTTTGGGGTATAGTAGTGGGAGATCCTTCAACTAAGAAAAGCCCTGCTTTAACAGCAGCTCTTAACAGGCCTATAAGGTATTTAGAGAATGAAATTAGTAAGCACTACTCAGAAAAATATGAGAATGAGAGGGATGCCATTAATACTGTAATTAAGGGTTTAGAGGTTAAGAAATGTAAAGCTACTACTATTCAAGAAGCAAGAAATATCACCATGGAAATACGTAAGCATAAAGAAAACCTTTCTAGCATTCCATCGAAAAGACAACTAAAAATAAATGATGTAACAGCTGAGGCGCTGATGGAGTTGTTAAGCGAAAACCCTCAGGGCTTGCTCTACTATCGTGATGAAATATCCGCTCTGCTTGATAGTTTAAACAAGAAAGGCTATGAACAAAAGAAGACAATTCTGCTAGAATCATGGAATGGTGACTCTCCCTATCATGACCACCGGATAGGCAGAAAAAGCATAAAAGTAGAGCATGCCTGTTTATCTATTGTGGGTGGTATCCAGCCGGAAGTTCTTATACAACATATCTCAGAATCATTACGTAAGAAAGGTAATGACGGGTTTATTCAACGATTTCAACTCATGGTCTATCCTGACACAGCAGAACGCAAATACACTGATGAGAGCAATAATGATAAAGCACAAGAGACTGTATACAGTATACTTAACAAACTTACATTTCTTGATTACAGATCAATTTTTGATAGCTTAGAATCAAAGTCTGGAAATGATAACATCATTAGATTTAATTCAGAGGCTCAGAAAGTTTTTGAAGACTGGGACAAAGAGCTTATTGCCCGTACTGTAGAAATGGATAGCTGTATGCTCGGACAACATATCAGCAAATATGAATCTCTTCTGCCTTCGCTGGCTCTGATATTCCATCTAACAGATATTTGTTCAGAAAACTTTGAAAAAAACATTTCTGTAGAAAGTTTGAAACTGGCTATTCAATGGTGCGAATACTTAGAGAGTCACGCAATGCGTTTGTATGATATTAATGAAGATTATATATATAATGTATCTAAGAGCCTATCTAAAAAGCTTAGAAATGAAGATAATGATTTACCTACACCGTTTAAGGTGGCCGATATTAAACGTAAGGGCTGGTCAATGCTGGAAAATACTGAAGTAATAAAAGATGCTCTTGAATACTTAGAACAGCTTAACTGGATAAAAAGTGTCAAGCCAACTAACAGAGGCAGTAAAGGCGGCAGACCGCAAGGACTAGACTATTATATAAACCCTAACGTTAAGAAGATTTAACCCCCCCCCAGAGCAGAGGGGCAGAGACCTGGTTCTTTCCGGGGCTCTGTCCTTCTCTCTATTTACTCCACGTTCAGTTTCACATGTATAGTTCTGTAGGTTTTAGAGGTTTTATAGTTTGTATCTGTATCTAAGTGTGTAAAGACACCTCCACAATATGCTCAATAAAAGTCAACATATTCAGGTATGCGTATAGGGCTAAAAACCTATAAAACCTCTTTAATTGAAGCACCTCATCATTATTGACTAGATGTTTACAGGGATACCATTTCTTTTCTAATAGTGATAAACAGAACAATGAAATGCTTGAAGGTATAATATGCAAAAAGTTTTAAATTTAATAATTGCCTTGTTACTTTTAGTTACTAACAATCATATGGCTAAGGCATACGATCTTTCTCCATACATTATTCGTTATCAATGCACTGGTAATTTTACCGAAATATACAACTATAACCCAGTACCGCTCGAGCAATTTGAAAAAAACGGCTACACAATAAAAAAAGAAAAATACAAGGCTCAAGATAAGTACATAGGAGTCATTTCATATTATCCTTTGAATAAGCCCAAAGGTGTAATAGTATTTTTCCACGGTGGTGGCTGGACTGGAGGCAAGCCTGAACAAATATCTTTCATAGGAGAGTATTTTGCGAGCCTAGGCTTCGCTGTACACCTTCCAGAGTACACAAAAGTATGGGACTCTCATATGCCTTTTATATCAGTCAGAGATGCAAAATATGCATATCTATGGGCATATAACAAACATAGAACCAGAAGCTATGTCGATAACTTTATTGTTGGTGGAGAGTCTGCGGGCGGGCACTTAGCGCTTTCTATGCTAACAATACCCTTATTTTCATATAATCTTAATGTTAAGCCGAGTAAACTTGTCCTTATAAATCCAGTAACACGCTTAAGGGAAGGTGGTTATTACAGAAAAGATTATAGAGTGAATGCAAGATTTATTGAGCCATATAATTATATTTCACCTGGTCTGCCTACCACGCTTATTGTCCATGGTGACAGAGATAACACAGTGCCGTATGAAGACTCATGGGATACAAATATGAAGATTAATAAAGCTGGTAATACTTCATACCTCTGTAATTCAAGAACACTTGTTCATGGTTATTATTATGAGAATTTGACAAAAAGAATAAGCCTGCTAAATGTAATTCGAACATTTCTAATGGGCTATGAGACTCAAGACAATGCTAAAAAATAGTCATAAATATCAATTCATCATATTAGAGCTTTTAATACTGTTTACAATAATATACTCAACATCGTTGCATCTAATATATGATAAGAGTGAGACTAGAATAACTACAAGATATTATTGGCAAAAACTACCTGCTAACTACATGCCCAAAAAATTCTTTGACGATATTGGCAAGTTTCATCAATATAAAGAACAGTTAAAGGTCAGCAGTAAAGAATGGACTCTTTTCAGTGGAGATTCAAGATTCTATTTAGCTCAAACAATTGAACAGTCCAGTGGTAAACCACCTTACAAGTACAGAATCCTACCTACTTCAATAGCAAAACTCATAAAACATATACTTAATACTAGCTATTATAAGGCATACCTAATACTTAATATTATACTTTTAACAGCCATCGTTCTCATATTTAGAGACTATCTTTTAAAGCTTGGCTTCAATCATGTAACTACACTATTCGGCAATATTCTATTTGTTACGATGGTAACAACAACAAATACTTTAATATTGCCCATGCTTGAGATATTTAGTTTCTTTTGGATGATACTAATTATGATCTCTATTCAAAGGGAAAATGTGCTACTTTTTATATTTTCGTCAGTTCTAGGTGTGATGACAAAGGAGATTTTACTTGTTGCATCTTTCTTATGGATTTTTCACAATCTATCGTTAAGAAATCTATTTTCATCGATGAATTTCAAAACTCTTATAATAGCCAGTATACCAGGAATAACCTTTGTATTGCTGAGGTATTTTTTAGGTGGAGGTTTGGCTGAAGTAAACTACGGCTATAATCTTCTTGAAGGTGAATTCCCTAAAGGTTATCTAAACCATTTCCTTTCCTGGAATGGTTTTATTGATACATTAATAGCTTTCTTTTGTGCATTTTCTTTTGTCTGGGCAGGGCTTCTTAATATAAACAAATCAAGATTTCTTGCAAAAAGCTCTTTAGCGATACCTGTCATAATGACAGTAATAATACTTCTATCTGGCCAAAAGACTAGGACGTTAGGAATTATTTACCCAATAATCATACCTCTTTTCTTGTTCTATATAGACAGTTACATACGAAATGTTGCAAACAGTAACTCTAAAGAAAAACTAATAACAGGTGTGAATTCTCATGAATAAGAATTTTACTAACATAGTTGCAGTAACATTCTTATTATCTTTACTGCTTATTACCATTCTTAGAACTTCTTGGATTTCAGATGATGCTGCAATTACATTAAGAAGTGTGATGAATTTTACACACGGTTTTGGTCCAGTATTTAATGTTGGAGAAAGAGTTCAGGCTTATACTCACACTCTTTGGTTTATTGTTCTTACTTTTGCTTATCTTATTTTTGGACATATATATTACTCAACTATCGCAATATCAATTATAACAGTTTTGGCATCTCTGATAGTTGCAATAAAATACTACTTCAAAGATATTACATGTTCTATAATTTTCTTGCTTATACTGTTCTTCTCACAAGCATTCATTGATTACTCAACATCTGGATTAGAAAACCCTTTATCATTCTTGCTAATTTCATTTTACATAGTTAACTTTGCAAAAATTACAGATTCAAACTTTGAAAAAAGTATCTCTACGAGTTGGTTACTGTTTTTTTTATGTTCCTCAACAGGCCAGATTTAATATTAATAGCACTTCCTTCACAAATATATATCGTTTATCAACAGCTAAAAGTCAATAATACTACAAATGCGCTTAAATGTTTATTTGTTGGCTCAATTCCGTTTATAATATGGGAATTCTTTTCATTAGTCTACTACGGCCTCCCTCTCCCTAATACTGCATATGCCAAACTGAATACAGGTCTACCAAAGTATGAACTTATGAAGCAAGGTATCTTGTACTATATCGACGTAATTCAGTTCGATCCATTTACAATAGGTGTCATTATTACAGCACTAATCGCATCAATAGTCAGCAGAAGCATACTACACAAGCTTTTATCATTTGGCGTCTTGCTCTATTTGCTCTATATCCTAAAAATAGGCGGCGATTTTATGTCTGGAAGATTTTTTGCAGTACCTTTTTTTGCTACAGCGTTAGTAGTGTCTAGTTTTAATTATCACCGTCTTAAAAATATAAATATTTTCTTTTTCATCATCTTACTATTTGGGCTTTCGTCAATAAATATCAACTCTCCTAAGGTTATGAGAAATGGGTTGGTCACTGCTAGTAAAGACAACATCAGAGGAACTGGAATAGCTGATGAGAGAAAATATTACTCTTCAAGGAAAAGAAGCCTTTTTGCTAGTCTCTCAAACAACTACGGCTTGAATTATAAAGAGAGTGTTTACGATACTAATATTGGTAATAGTTATGCCAATGTACACACAAGAAAAGCCGGAATAGGTTTTTTTGGCGTTTGGCACGGACCAGAGCACTATATTATTGATAAGTGTGGACTTGTAGATCCATTGTTGTCAAAAATACCACAAGACTTTAACACTAACTGGAGAATCGGGCATTTCGTAAGAAGTCTTCCATATGGCTATAAAGAGTCTATACAAAGCAATAAGAATCTAATAATAAATGATGATTTATCAGAGTATTATGACACAATTAGAAGTATTACAAGAGGCGATGTATTTACCTTAGAAAGATTAAAACATATACTGTATTTAAACATAGGTTTGTATAATCATTATATTGAAGAATACCTTAAGTTTAACACCTATAAAATCGAGTATCTTGAAACTCAAAAAATAGACATTTCAAAGCTTCAAGCCCCCAAAAGAAGCGGCCATATATGGAATCAAAATACCGTTATAATAAAACCAGAACACTATCTTGTCATAAACTTAAATACGGCGATGTCAATTAAATCGTTTGATATCTCATATGACCACACTGATCTTTACACAGTTATATTTGTAAACAAAGATAAAATCGTCGAAAATGTAAGAGTTTATGGACAATATGGTTCTACTGGACTTAATAGAAAAGAAGTACTCTTCGATAACCCAGTAATCGCAGATGAAGTATTTATAGTTCCAGAGGACGGAGATGAAAAGTACTCAATAGGACATTTTATAATAGGAAATAGTGGTGACTAAAATGGGATTTTTTAGGCTCCTTCGACCGCATCAATATATAAAGAACTTATTTGTTTTCGCTCCCGTTTTTTTCTCATTCAATCTCGATATCTACATTATATTTAAGACGTTTATTGTATTTGCTCTGTTCTCTCTTTTAGCAAGCTCGATTTATATAATAAATGACATTAAAGATTTGGAAGAAGATAGAAAACACCCAGTAAAAAAACATAGGCCAATTGCTTCTGGAATAATCAAACCATTCACAGCAGCCTTAACATCTATTACCCTAGCTTTGACTGCGTTTATATCTGCTTTTTTTCTTTCAAGTAATCTACTTCTGGTTTTCCTGATATACTTTGTCCTTAATATTGCCTATTCCTTCAAACTTAAGCATATTGCTATTGTTGATATTGCAATTATTGCTACTGGTTTTGTATTAAGGCTATATGCAGGAAACTCAGTTACCGATATTGAGCTTTCTAAATGGATTATTGTTGTAACTTTTCTGTTAGCCCTCTTCCTTGCTGTGGCAAAGAGAAGAGATGACGTTCTGCTTTCAACTCGGGGACATCAGACCAGAAAAAACATTGATGGTTATAACTTAGAGTTTGTTAATGCAACTATGGTTTTAATGTCAGGGGTAGTTATTGTTGCCTACTTACTCTACTCTGTATCACCTTCAGTTATTGAGCGACTTGGTACTGATAACCTTTTTATCACTACTTTCTTTGTTGTTCTTGGAATAATGCGTTATATGCAAATAACTTTTGTAGAACAAAATAGCGGTAGCCCGACAAGGATTGTTATAAAAGACAGATTTCTACAAGTCACAATCTTTCTATGGATAACGTTGTTCTTTGTCTTGGTAAAGCTCGTATGATAGCAGTTAAATATATAATCTTTGCAGGAATCTCAACAATCGTTAATCTTTCCTCACAGTTCCTTTCACTCAAGATATACGCAGGTACATACTCTTTATATATCGCAATATTCTGGGGAACTTTGTTTGGGCTGGTGACTAAGTATATCCTTGATAAAAGATATATCTTTTATTACATAACAAAGAATAAACTTGATGATAGTATTAAGTTTATCCTTTACACTTCTATGGGTGTAATCACTACACTAATATTCTGGAGTTTTGAGATTAGTTTTAACTACATTTTTGACTTTAAACTAGCAAAGTATTTAGGGGCAGTGACCGGTCTTTCTATAGGCTATTTAATAAAGTATAAGTTAGATAAGAAATATGTGTTTAAGGGTTAGAAATGAAAGTATGCGGCTGGGGAAAATACCCTGTAATAGAATCAAATGTTAAGCAACTAAGGAATATTGAGACTGCACAAGAGCTGTATAATTCTGGAACTGACTTTATACCTTACGGTAACGGTAGGAGTTACGGTGACAGCGCTCTTGCAGATAATATTTTAGCTTGTAACAAGTATGACTATTTTCTAAGCTTTGACAATCGTGATGGAACACTGCACTGTCAAAGCGGAGCTATGCTTTCCGATATTTTAACCGCATTCGTTCCAAAAGGCTGGTTTCTTTCAGTAACTCCTGGTACTAAATTAATAACTGTTGGAGGAGCTATTGCAAGCGATGTACATGGCAAGAACCACCACATAGAAGGCTGTTTCAGCTCTTGTGTTGAGGAAATGGAATTGCTTTTACCAGATAACAGAGTTGTAAAGTGCGCAAAGAGTGACGAGCTTTTTAAGGCCACTTGTGGAGGGATGGGGCTTACTGGAGTTATTCTAACTGCTAAGCTTAAGTTAAAGAAAATTCCATCAAGCACAATTGAACAGACAACAATTAAAACAAAGAATCTTAAAGAAACGTTTGAGGCGTTTGAAGCTTATTCTCACTTGCCATACTCTGTTGCCTGGATAGACTGCTTAGCAAAAGAACCAAACATTGGTAAGTGCCTCCTCATGGTTGGTGATTTTTGTAAAAGAGGAAAGCTTAAATATGAGCCAAAAGGCGGCTTAGGAATACCATTCGAATTTCCATCCATCTCCCTTAATAAAGCTTCTGTCTCTCTTTTTAATACACTCTATTATCGCAAGGCTCCAGAAGGCATTTCCGAGCAAAAGGTTGACATTGATAGCTTTTTCTATCCTTTGGACTCTATAGGCAACTGGAATAGAATTTATGGGCGAAAAGGTTTCACCCAGTATCAATTCATTCTTCCAAAAGAAAGAAGTTACGATGGGCTTAAAAAAATATTAGACACTATATCAAAAAGTGGTAAAGGATCTTTTCTTGCCGTTCTCAAACTTTATGGGAAAGCAAATGATAACTACCTTTCATTTCCAATAGAGGGTTACTCCCTGGCACTTGATTTTAAAATAGAAAGAGGACTTTTTAGACTTCTGGATGAGTTGGATAGAATCGTTCTCGAGCATGGTGGAAGGATCTATTTGACCAAAGATGTAAGAGTAAGCAGCGAAGCATTTGCAGCTGGATACCATAAGCTCAAGGACTTCAGAGCCTTGAGGATGGATTATAAGATGGACAAACACCTCAACTCTTTACAGTCAAGGAGACTTGGATTATGAGCTATGTATTAATTGTTGGCGCTAAGAGTGATATTGCTAAAGCAGTTGCTAGAAAGTATTCGGAAAATGGCTACAACCTGTACCTTGCAGCTCGTGAACATGAGGAACTTACGGCTTTTGCAAACGATATATCCTTAAGAAGTAGTAATACTGTTAAACTATTTGAGCTTGATGTGTGCAACTTAGAAGAGCATGTTGAGTTTTACGATAAACTACCTGAAAGACCCGTTGGTACGATAATATGTGTTGGATATATGGCTGATCAGGAGATAGCACAAGCAGAACTAGATGAGACCTTAAAGACAATAAACACTAACTTTACTGGATGTGTGAGCTTGTTGAATATTATTGCCAATGACTATGAGAAACATAGGAATGGTTTTATTGTTGCTGTCAGCTCTGTTGCTGGAGATAGAGGGCGTAAGACAAACTACTTATATGGGAGCGCAAAAGCAGGTTTAACAGCATACCTCAGCGGCCTTAGAAATAGGCTAAATAACTCGAATGTACCTGTTCTTACAGTTAAGCCAGGGTTTGTAAATACAAGAATGACACAAGACATGGACCTGCCGGAAAAGTTAACTGCCCAGCCTGATGAGGTGGCTAGTGCCATCTATAAGTATCAGCAAAAGAGAAAGAACATACTTTACACTAAGGGAATCTGGAGGATTATAATGTTTATAATAAGGCATATACCGGAATCTATATTTAAAAGACTCAGCATTTAGCATGAATAAAACTCTAGTGCTGTTTGATTTTGATGGGACTCTTACAAATACAGATAGCTTGTTAGACTTTGCAAAATATTACAAAGGCCGTTGGTTGTTCTATTTATTCATGACAGCTCTATCACCACTATTAATTATGTATAAGACCAAACTGATAAGTGGTCATAGAATGAAAGAGATATTTCTGAGTCTATTTTTTGCTGGTGAAATATATGATAAGTTCCAAAATAAGGCTTGCAACTATTCAAGGTATATTATCCCCACAATTTTAAGAGAAGACACAACAAAGATTCTTAATCAGCATAGAGAGAACGGAGACCGTATTATTGTGGTCTCAGCCTCGCTAAATGACTACCTGCATATATGGTGTAAGGAACAAGGCCTAGAACTCCTTTCAACTAAAATCGAAGTCACACAGGGCAAATTAACAGGTAAGATAAAGGGGCATAATTGCAACGGTTTCGAAAAAGCCAAAAGAATAAAAGAGCTACTAAAGCTAGAAGACTATACCGATATTTATGCTTACGGTAATGGTTCTGGAGATCTTGAAATGCTTGAATTAGCCAACTTCAAGTTTATGGTGAAAAGGGAGGGGGGGATCGTATCTCTATAGTCTATACTCAAGCAACGTGTTATGTAATCAAGTTAAATACGTGTCAAATATGCCCAATAATCGGTGATGGCCTATAGGGTGTATGATTATCTATTTTTGATAATAATTATATAGCATAGATTTCTTGACGGTACATATGACGGTACAAGAACATACCGATAGAGTATTTACACAGCCCTTCCAATAACATACAAGACGACTTACATTCCGGTCTCGGCATTTTTAAGCAGTTTTCAACCTTCATATCTCAAGGCAATGCCAGTAGATGCCGCCTGTTATATTTAAATAATTATCCTATTCAGAGATATTCGGCAATTTATCATACTTATTAATAGCTTGAAGCTCATTATCCCAGTTTGCTCTGTTAGCCCAGAATATATGTCCATCAGGCTTAATATTTACTTCAACATCCAGACTTCCGGCTGGTACAACAAGGAGTGCTCCATCCATCTGGATATTAGGTAATGCTGAACCGCACTCAGTACAAAAACTCTTTATATGTCCGCTGGATTTATAATCGAATGTTTTGACAAAACTCTCACCAGAGATCCATTTCAGTTTTGCAGAGGCGGAAAACAGACTTGCGGCATGTGCTGACCCAGTGTCCTTGCGGCAGTGCTCGCAATGACATAAGAAGAAGTTATCAAAAACACCGTCGATCCTAAAGACAATCTTCCCACAAAGGCATGACCCTGAATGATTCATATCACAGCTCCAATAAATTATCGAAAATCATTTTACCAAAAAACTGGTAACACCATCAGACGAATAAGCATAAGCAGCTAAGCGGTGCATTTCAAATCTGGACTTATTGACGGCATTGAGTCAATAAGCCTTCTGTTCTATATAATGAATTCGGTGCTTATATACCACATAATAGTCGCTGTTAAACGGCTCTCCCGCCGCTAAACATGTCTGATAAACATCTCGTAAAGTGTGAGCAGGATCTCCACGACGATGAGGATAACGATATACCACTCCACCCGGAGGGAGTGCTTATTGTGGAGGAGTTCCAGCTGGGTTTCAGCTGTTGTGGTGATAAGGCTCAATTTCTTCTCAAGTAAAATGCAAGCGTAAGCTCCCCGACCATAAAATCGGGGAGCCATCTGGGAGGGGTTACGCAAAAAGGTTTACTGTTTATGGAGCGCAGGCTTATTCTCAGCCCGCCTTTAGTTCTCTTCTCTTAGCCATAAAGGTTCTCATAAGGGGGAACATGAGAACGAATATTGTGAGCAGGTTAATCGCCAGTGTAACGGGTCTTTCCCACATAAAAGAAACGGAGCCGTCGTATATGGCGAGTCCTCTTCGGAGGTTGTCCTCCATCAGTCCACCGAGGATGAACCCAAGAAGCAGTGGAGCCATGGGCATATTCATAAGTCTTAGCGCAAGGGCTGATACGCAGAATATAACCATCATCTGTATATCGAAGGTGTTGAACGTAACAAGGTAAACACCCATGATCGAGAAGAACAGTATCGCCGGTATCATGATTACCCTGGGTATAGCGAGCAGTCTTGCGAAATAGGGGATCAGGGGAAGGTTCAGCACTAGGAGGAACACGTTCCCGAGATACATCGACATGATAACGCCCCAGAAGACCTCCGGACTGTCGACGAATAGACGGGGGCCTGGCTCTATACCATAGGCTATAAGGGCACCGAGCATCACCGCAGTGGTTCCAGAACCGGGAATACCGAGGGTGAGAAGGGGTACGAAGGAGCCGGAGCTGGCAGCGTTGTTGCCTGTTTCGGGTGCGGCAAGACCTCTGAGCGAGCCTTTTCCGAACTTCTTCTGCTCCTCTGGCGGAGCAAGGTTACGCTCCATACCGTAGGACATGAAGGAACCGAGTGTTGCACCCGCTCCGGGGAGAACACCGACGAAGAAACCGAGAAGTGAAGAGCGCCCTATGGTGGGTGCTATATTCTTAAACTCATCCTTAGTAACCTTGAGGTCCTTGAATGTGATCGACTTCGGATCGAGGCTGTCGGATGAGGCGTCCCTTTTCATAACAAGGAGGAGTGCTTCTGTGAGGGCGAATGTTGCCATGGCAAGCATAAGGAATTCGATACCGTCGAGCAGTTCAAGGGAACCGAAGGTGTACCGCTGTGTTCCTGATGTCTGGTCCGTACCAACGGTGGAAAGCATAAGCCCGAGCACGGTCATGAGCATCGCCTTGAGGAAGCCGCCCCTGCCTGCAAAGGCGGAGACTGCGGTGAGCCCCAGTATCATAAGGGCGAAGTAGTCCACCGACTGGAAGCTCTTGGATACGGAGGCGAGCATCGGAGCAAAGAACATGAGCAGAATAACAGCCACAGTTCCGCCAGAGAATGAGGAATATGCCGCAATTGCAAGGGCTTTGCCGGGCTTTCCTGAGCGTGCCAGCGGGTATCCGTCCAGCGATGTGGCAACCGTTGCCGCTTCGCCCGGTGCATTGATAAGGATGGAAGAGGTAGAGCCTCCGAAGATTGCACCGTAGTATACGCCTGCCAGAAGTACCATTCCCGTTGTGGGGTCAAGCCCATAGGTAACGGGAATCATCAGTGCAACGGCTGTGATAGGGCCAAGACCGGGCATCATCCCGATGAAGCTTCCCATGAAACAGCCGAAGAGCACCATTGCTATATTTATGGGGACAAAGGTCTGCGTTATCCCCGTTGTCATTCCTGATATCATTGACTCAAACATCGATTATCCCCATTATGTAAAACAGCTCGCCCGGTGCGATATATACGCCGAGGAGAAGCGACATTATTATCCAAAGCACAATAACAAGGGGTATTGCGCCAAGAAGCATAATCTTGATCCTCCTCTCGCCGAGGATATAGAATCCTGCCATAAGAAAGATCGCCGAGGAGATAAGGAAGCCTATCCACTTCATTATCAGTCCGTAGATGATCATTGAAACTATGAGGAGTCCTGTTTTCTTGAACTCCATACCTTTAGTAACCTGGCCAAGGGTGGGCTTGCCGTCGGGATCCACCGTGGGGAGGATTAGTATCGCCAGGGAAAAGACTATCCCTGCAACGGCAAGCGCTAGGGGCATTGTCCTTGAGTTGAAGCTCTCCTGCTGTGCTAGGAAGCTCAATGGGAGCCGGAAGGCCTGTATGCCGTAAGCGATGGAGAAAATCAGCATAACAAGTCCGCCGAGTTTTTCTCTGGTCATGTATAACTCCTTTAACTGAACAAATTAAAATGGGGGAGCGAATGCTCCCCCGCTCATTAACGAATGTTAGATATTATCTTATGAAGCCGAGCTTGCGCATGATTCCGCCGAGTTCATTTTCCTGCTTCTCAAGGAACGCTACGAATTCATCACCGGGCTGATAGAGGTTCTGCCAGCCACGCTTGGTTTTGATGTCCTTCCACTCGGGTGTGTCGTACATCTTCTTAAGTACGGCACGAAGTGCATCCGCCCTTTCCTGCTCAAGGTTGGGAGGTCCGAAAAATCCTCTCCAGTTTGCGAATGTTACGTCAAAACCCTGCTCCTTAAGGGTGGGAGTATTGGGTGCAACATCGAGCCTTTCCTCTGCGGTTACCGCAAGGATGCGAACCTCACCCTGCTTTGCAAGGCCGAGGGCTTCGCCGAATCCTGTGGCGAGAACCTGAGTATCGCCGGAAAGAAGGCCGGCCATAGCTTTGCCACCTGCATCGTAGGGGATGTAGGTGAGCTTAAGTGGGTCTTCGTCTGCTGCCTGAATGGCGAGTGAGGGAACGAGGTGATCCATACCACCCTTAACAGAACCGCCGCCGATCTTTACGCTCTTGGGGTCTGCTTTGAAATCCGCCATAACATCGCCCCAGCTCTGATACTTGGACTTTGCAGGTACAACGAATGCTGCATAGTCTGCAATAACAGATGCGATGGGAGTGAGGTCCCTGAAGGACTGGGGGAAAACGCCGGTGAGAGAACGGATTACGATGGGGGTGGAGTTAACCATCATAGTCTTCTTCTGTCTTCTCGCTGTGGAGATAAGGTGGTTGATTGCCTTACCGCCGCCACCGCCGGACATGTTTTCGAAGGATGCTTCTTCGATTAGGCCGGAATCGAGAAGTGCTTTACCCACACCCCTTGCGGTACCGTCCCAGCCGCCGCCTGCGCCGCCGGGGATAAGGAAGTGAATTTCATCGATCTCTTCCGCAGAAGCCTGCTGGAAGGGAGCCGCTGTCATAAACATAACTGCGGCAAGGGTTATAAAACCGATTCTTACGAGGTTTCTGAACATTGACATCTGTGCCTCCTGTGTTGTTTCGTAATACGAAATATAGTTTTAAATACCAAAACATAGTTGGTATGTCAACTCAAATATATAATCGTGTGATTCCTCCGCTGTTATCGACAAATGCCAATATGACAGTGGATAAAAGGACAAAAAACAGCGTATTAAAACGGTACGCAATCAATTGTTCTCTTTCTTAGAACAATATTTGAATTTTTTGATTAGTAAAGTTTCTGGGAATATTCTGGATTTAAAGCTTAAAGGTTATTTTGTTCATAAAAACCACGGGAATGGGTGATATTCGTATTTTCTATTTCATCTTGAAATACTTCCGCTCCGGACGCCCCACTGTGCCGTAGACCTGATCAGCGTATAAATAGTTAATGCTTATGAGGTATTCAAGATATCTTCGAGCTGTGGAACGGCTTACCCCCGATATCTCGCTTACAGCCTCTGCGCTGAAACCTTCACCAGTAGAGCCTTTGAACACTTTTTTGATCTTCTTGAGCGTTAAGGGATCCACACCTTTAGGCACGGATGTTTCAGTTTGTGGCGGACTTGCTGTTATACTGAAATACCTGTCAACATCCTTCTGCTCAACTGTATCCGAAGAGGCAAGGCCTCTTCTGTGTTCTCTGAAACGTATGAGTGATTCCTGGAACCTGTCGAATATAACCGGTTTAATAAGATAGTCGAAGGCACCTCCATACAGTGCCGCCTGTAGTGATTTCATCTCCTTTGCCGCCGTGATGAGTATGAAGTCCGCCTGAGCATTGCCGCTGCGCACCTTTCTCAGGAACTCGAGCCCGTTTCCTTCGGGGAAGTAAAGGTCCAGCAGTATCAGATCCGGCTCTAGGATAGAGTACATATCCCCTGCGTCCTCAAGAGTGTTCGCAATGCCCGCCACTTCGAAGCCCTCCACCTTCTCTGCATAGAGGCTGTGGATCTTTGATATCTTTATATCGTCTTCGACAATGAGTATCCTGAAATTATCCATCCTGCCCTTCCTTCGGGAGCGCTACCGTAAAAAGAGCACCGCCAAGTTTGCTTTCGGAAACGGTTATATAGCCACCCATCTCCTCCAGAATACGCCTTACAAGGTGTAGGCCGTAGCCTCTCCCCTGCTCATCCTTTGTGGTTACCCCTTTTTCGAAGATTCGCATCTCCATGCCGGGATCTATACCGCAGCCGGAATCCTCTATCTCGAATATAAGCTCCTTGCCGTAGTCCATCATGAGGAGATGCACCTTCTTCTCAACAGCACATTCCTCACGGACAGCATCGAAGGCGTTGTCGAAGAGGTTGCCGAGAATGGTTACCAGCCTCTCCCTGTCGATATGCTCGGGGATATCCTTCATACTGCTTTCTCCGGATATTGTTACCTCTATATTATTTTCCTGTGCATAGCTGTATTTCCCTATGATTATGGCAGATAGCATCGGATCTTTCACCGTGGAGCTCATGAGCTTAAAGAAGTCGTAGTAGCCGGTGGATTCGGTTATTATCATGTCGAGGGCTTCTGTGTATGCCTCAATCTGTATGAGACCTGCCAGTGTGTGGAGCTTATTGGAGAACTCGTGGGTCTGTGCTCTCAGCATCTCTGAGTACTGCTTAACCCTTGATAGCTCCTTTGCCATGCGTGAGATCTCATCCTTGCGGCGGAAGCTTGCCACGGCTCCAATTACATCGGCGTTATGCTTAATAGGGTAGATGTTCATTACGACGGCGATCTCGCCGATCTTTAAATCCTGATCTTGTTTCGGATTACCTGTTTTAAGAACCTGAGTCATAAGACGTTCCGGCTCGGATTCACCAATCCTTCTACCGAGGATATCATCGGCGTTGGGGAGGTTCAGGATACTCAGAGCCGCAGTATTGAGCATGGTCACACGCCCCTCCTCGTTAACCGCCGCAACCCCTTCCCGTATAGACTCGAGGATCGCATTCTTCTCCTCGAGTAGGTTTGCAATCTCCCTTGGCTCGAGGCCGAAGATCGCCTTCTTGAAGCCCCTCGATATGTATACAGCGGCTGCAACCCCGATGAGTGCCATCATCGCTATCAGATACTTGAGGCTCATCTGATAGTTGCCTATGATCTCCTCCACCTCTTTGATAAGGTAGCCGGTGGATACGATGCCGATGACATTGCCGTTATCGTCAAATACAGGGACCTTCCCCCGAATGGAGGGTCCAAGGGTTCCCACAGCTTTGGATACGTAGGATTCACCACGCTGAAGGGCCCTTTTGCTGTCGCCGCCCACCATGAACCGACCGATCTTGTACTCGTCCGGATGGGCGAACCTGCGCCCCTCGTGGTTGCCTACAACGATGAATTCCGCACCCGTTTTAATCCGGATCCCCTCGACAATCCCCTGTATCCTCCCCTCCGGATCGCCGTGCATTATCTCTTTTCGTATGGAGGGGATCTCGGAGACTGTCTTGGAGACGGAAAGGGCTCGCTTACCTATCTGGTTTTCCAGAATCTCTGCGATTATCTGCAGCGACATAGTGCCCAGGGCGATCATCTGCAGAACGACAAGGCCGCTTATAATCAATATCAGCTTATTCTGTAATGTTTTCGGCTTTATAAAACCGATAATCCTTTTGAGCATAGCCACCCTTTCCCCATGGGAAATCCTTACCCTATGAACTTAGCTTTGGGGAATAAATAAATCCAGTGAAAAAAAGCACCATAAATCAGCCCGAAGCCCATACCACACACCGTTTAATTACCAAGCCGGCTCCTTTATGCTTGACTGCTACCTGTAGCGGGTGTATCGTCTAGTGAAATTATATTTTGTATTATGAAACAAAAAGAGTGCGAAAGAGGTAAAGATAATGACCAGCAATCCCGAACTCCCCCTTCAGGGGATTACGGTACTAGAACTGACGCAGAACGTAATGGGTCCCACCTGCGGGCTTATTCTTGCAGATATGGGTGCAGATGTTATCCGCATAGAGAAGACCGACGGCGATGATACACGAAGACTAAAGGGTTTCGCCAGAGGTTTCTACGGCTTCTACAACAGGAACAAGAAGAGCCTCTGCCTCGACCTGAAAAGTGATGAAGGAAAAGGGATCGTGCGTGACCTTGTAAAGGAGGCGGATGTTTTCATAGAGAACTTCGCCCCCGGAACCATAGAGCGGTTGGGGTTCGGATATGAAACGGTCCGGGAGATAAACCCGGCTGTGATATTCTGCTCAATGAAAGGGTTCATGAAGGGGCCCTATGAGAAGCGGGCCGCCCTTGATGAAGTTGTGCAGATGATGTCCGGTCTTGCATATATGACAGGACCAAGGAACAAGCCCCTTCGTGCAGGCGCATCCGTTGTTGATGTTATGGGTGGAACCTACGCCGCCCTCGGGATCATCACAGCTCTTTACCAGCGTCAGGTTACGGGTGCCGGAACCTATGTAGTCTCCACACTGTTTGAATCCGCCGCTTTCCTCATGGGTCAGCATATGGCAAACGAGGCGATAACGGGTGTTCCCGTTCCCCCCATGCCCGAGCGTGGAAGGGCGTGGTCGATATACGATCTGTTCACGAGCAGCGAGGGTGACAGGATTTTCATAGGCATAACCAGCGACCGCCACTGGCAGAGGTTCTGTCGAGCCTTTGGCTTCGATGACCTGTGCGGTAATGAGAAGCTTGCCACCAACAACAGCAGGCTCGATGAGCGTGAATGGCTCATCGTTGAGCTTGAGAATCGTGTGGAGGAGCTCCCCCTTGATGAGATACTCAAGCGTTGCGAGGAGGCGGAGATACCCTACGGCAAGGTTTCAAAGCCGGGGGATCTCTTCGATGATCCGCAGATGAACGCCGAAGGAAACCTTGTGGAAACGGAGCTTGAAGGGGGAATAAAGGCTAAGCTCCCCTCCCTCCCCTTGAGGATAGGGAGCTGGAGGCAGTGCGATAAAGGTGCACCGCCGAGAATTAACGAAGGGGCTTCGGACATTCTAAGACGCATAGGGATAGATGGAAAGAGGGCGGAAGAACTTAGAGATGCGGGCATACTCGCCCCGCTGGAGGATTGATACGAATGGGAAGAATACAGCTTGAGGAAGTGGGGCTTCGTGAGGGTCTGCAGAGCAATCCCGAGATACTGACCATGGAGCAGAAGGTTAATCTTATTGATATGGTTATGGAATCGGGGATAGAGCGTATTCAGCTCGGCTCCTTTGTGAACGAGAAGCGTGTCCCTCAGATGGCCGGTGTTGAAGAGCTGTTTCAACGATATGCAGATAAAGATGGTGTACTCTTTTCCGGCCTTGTTCTTAATAGAAAGGGGCTTGAGCGTGCGGTGGAGTGCGGCGTTAAGCTTCTAAATATATCCATCTCCGCCAGCGATACCCATAACCGAGAGAACACAGGGAAAGGCATTGCAGAAGCACTTCCCGGAATTACCGATATGATAAAGGAGGCCGTTTCCGCAGGTATACGTGTACGTGCGGGGATACAGGCCGCCTTCGGTTGCTACTATGAAGGAAGGGTGGACGAGGAAAGGGTTTACACCCTCACAGAGAAGTATCTGGAGGCGGGTGCCGATGAGATAGGTCTTTCCGATACAGCGGGCTTTGCAAGACCGGCTCAGGTGGAGCGCATCTGCCGCAGAGTCTCTGCCATGTCCGGCGACAGACCCCTCGGTCTTCATATGCACGACACCTTCGGCATGGCGATGGCAAACGTCCTCGCCGGAATAGAGGGTGGTGCTGTAATCTTCGACAGCTCGGTTGCCGGCATGGGGGGATGCCCCTTTATGAAGGGAGCCCCCGGAAATCAGGCCACCGAGGATATGGTGTACATGCTGCAGTCCATGGGGGAGTTGAAAAGCGTCTCACTGGGTGCTATAGTTAAAGCCGCTGAGCTGGCGAAGGGGATATACGGGCGTGAGTTCAACAGCCGTATATCCGTCCACTACCCCCTCATCGAAAAACTGAACCTGACGGACTGACAAATGCCCGCAACATCAAGCAGTGTGGAAAAGGCACTGCAGATACTGACCTGCTTTACAGGGGAGGAACGTGAGCTATCCCTTGGTGATATATGCTCTATGCTGAACATATCAAAGCCGAGTGTGTACCGCCTCTGCTCAACGCTTACAGCAGAGGGCTTCCTCACCAAGGATTCGAGAAACCAGACCTACCGGCTCGGGATCCGAATGCTTGAACTTGCCAACATATACCTTAACTCCGCCTCCGCACCCACCTCCATACAGCAGATTATGAAGGAGCTTGGGGGGAAGATAGGTGAGACGGTGACAATATACCGGCTCGCCGGCCTTGAGAGGAAGTGTATTATGCGTCATGAGGCGGAAACCGCCCTGCGTGTGAGCGTTTCCCTGGGGCAGAAGCTCCCCCTCCATCTGGGGGCAACGGGGAAGGTTATCCTGGCCTATGCTCCGAAGGTTTTCTTCAACGCATACCTTTCAGGTGTGGATATAAGCAACTCCTATCCCGATCCCAGTGTCCTTGAGAAACAGCTCACTGAGGTTCGTGAGAGAGGGTATGCGGTAACTCTTGGTGAAAGGGACCCCTACCTTGCGGCGGTGGCCGTGCCTCTCTTCGATGCTGGAGGAGACATCTTCGGCTCTCTCAGCGTCTCAGCACCCCTTGAAAGGTTCAAAATCAACGTTGGTGATGCGGAGATCTCCATGGTTCAGGAGTACGGGCGAAAGCTCAACTCCTTCATCCCCCTCCTTTAATCTGGTGTTTTCACAAAAAGAAGCCTGACTATAATCGGAACAACAACGAACAGCGTGAAAATCCTTACCACATGAAGAAACGCCACTACAGAGGTTTGGAGCCCCTCTTCCTTGGCAATTATCGCCATGCCGGACATGCCGCCGGGTGAAAACCCGAAAAGTGCCGTGCCGAAATCCATAAGCCCGAATCTTTTGGCAAGATAGGACATGGCAACGGCAACGATGAGCAGGATAAGTGTGCTGAGAACGGCAATGGGGAGAACCTTGGGTATCATCTTAACAAAAGAGGGTTGGAATGTTATCCCCAGAGATATGCCGAGGAGGATCTGGATAGTGGTGTTTACCGATGAAGGCATTGCGATACCGGGGGAGATGAGTATGGAGCATACGCCGGAGCCCGCCATGGCTCCCACAACAGCACCGCCGGGGATATGGTATTTATCAGCAAGAACCCCTCCTATTATTCCCATCACAATGATAATCACAAGCCTTTCCATCTGATACACCCCGTCTATCGTACTTTATTACCGTATAGCACAATCGCAAAACCGTGTAAATGTATTTTGCATAGACTAAATACATATGCTATACTTCCAGCGAAATAAGGAAGGCGGTCACACTATGGGCAGATTTACAGGAAAACTGAGCAAGGTTGCCGAAGGTATACTCCAGCAGGCGAGGATAAAGCGTATGAGCCGTGGTGACAGGCTGACCGAGGCAGAGATTACCGAATCCCTCGGCATATCAAGAACCCCTGTCCGCCGTGCTCTGAAAGAGCTTTGCGAAAACGGCTTTGCCTATGCGGAGCAGAACAGGGGGTGCTTCCTGAACATGGATGCTTCGGAGATTACGGTGGAGAACCCGCCTACGGAGGATACGGACACACCCGAAGGGCTGTACAGGAACATAGCAAGGGATCGTATAAAGCGACAACTTGAGGACACCGTGACAGAGAATGAGCTGATGCGCAGATACAACATCTCTAGAGGTCAGCTGAAGAGGGTTCTAACCCAGATTGCGGAGGAGGGGTGGATCGAGCAGAAGGCCTTCCACGGATGGCGTTTCCTCCCAATGGTCGATTCCAAGGAGAGCCTGCGGGAGAACTACGAACTCAGAATACTCCTTGAACCTCAGGTGGTTATGCTTCCATCCTTCGAGCCGGACAGGGAAGCCTTTAAGAGGATGCTTGAAATACAGCGCCATATCGCAGAAAACGGCTCCGGTGACTTCACCGATATGGACCTTGTAAGTCTTGGTGCAGAGATGCACGAGCTCCCCGCCGCCTCATGTCATAACCGTTTCATACTCCAAACCGTACGCAGGGTGAATATGCAGCGGCGTGCCATGGAGCTTCTGCAGAGTGTGGATAGAAAAAGGGTGGAGGGGCAGTGCGCCGAGCACGTCCGGCTCATTGAGATAATACTCTCCGGCTGGTATGTTGAGGCGAGCGAGTTTCTCCGTGAGCATCTGAAACGCTCCCTAAGAGAGAAGATAAACGCAGAGGTAATACTGGATATTTCAACCAGCGGAGAATAGAGGGCTCCCGCTAAAGGAGCCCGCCATAAAATATTCTACTCCTCCGGTACGCCTATCTTTATCAGGATAGACTCAAGGAGGCACCATTTTGTGAATGCTGATTGAATAAGGTTCAATCCCACGAATGCCGCGAGGGCAAACCACCATTGATTTACAGTGAGACCAAGGGCAAGGCTCACAAGGATCATGATCCCCGGAACCAGTCTGAGGATATACTTAACTGTCATGTCACGCTCCTTTCTTCCTGAATTTCTCCAGGAATTTATAGTTCAGATAATATATGAGTGGTATTACACCCAACGTAAGGATCGTTGAAACGAATGCACCTGTAATAAGTGATACACCCAGCCCTGCGAATATGGGATCCGGCAGCATGAAGAGGGCGCCAACGATTACCGATATCGTTGTAAGGAAAACGGGCCTTGTTCGTATTGCACCGGATTCTATCACTGCATCCTCAAGGCTTTTGCCGTTTCTGAGGCCGTGTTCTATGAAATCGATGAGGAGAACCGCATTCCGCACCATGATTCCCGCCAGTGCGATAAAGCCTATCATACTGGTGGCGGTGAAGAACTTCCCGAAGAGGTAGTGACCGGGGATGATGCCGAGCAGACTAAGCGGGATCGGTATCATCATGATAATCGGCGTTATGAAGGACTTGAACCACCCCACCAGGACGAAATACATTATGACAAGTACAGCCGCAAAGGCGAGGCCGAGATCCCTGAAAACCTCGTAGGTAATCTGCCATTCACCGTCCCACTTGATGGAGGGCTCCTGGGTGAATTCAGGCTGTTTTGTCCAGTACTGCTTTATGGATTTGCCGTTATGGGTGAGCTTCTCCACATCACCCTTCATCTTGAGGATTGCGTAAACGGGGCTCTCCTCAACGCCGGCAACGTCTGCAGTTATGTAGGTTACAGGCTGCATGTTTTTATGGTAGATAGCCTTTTCCTTTTGGGTCTCTTTAACTGTAACCAGCTCACCCAGTGGAACGGGTTTGCCGTTCTTCGACATGAGGTGTATGTCCCGAAGTGCGGTTACGGCGTTCTTTCGGTCTTCGGAGAGCTGGACTGTAATATCCACGTCCTCTCTGTCCGTACCTGTATGGAGCACGCCTGCCTTCATCCCCTTAAGCCCCATATAGAGGGTCTTGGAGACCATCTCGGAGGATACCCCAACAAGTGCAGCCTTCTCCTTGTCCACCTTGAAATCGAGCTTCTTCATGTTCGATTCCTCGTAGGTGTCGATATCCACGACGCCTTCGGTATTCTCGAAGATATTCATTACCTTCGAGGCAACACCCCGCCTCGTTTCCTCATCCGGTCCGTAAACCTCTGCCACAAGGGTGGAGAGAACGGGAGGTCCCGGGGGAACCTCTGCTATCTTTATGCTGGCGTTATATTTATCCCCAATCTCTGCGATGGGGCCTCTTATCTTCTTTGCTATACCGTGGCTCTTCAGATTCCTTTCGGATTTATGCACGAAGTTGACCTGTATATCCGCCTGATTCTCCTCGGAGCGGAGGTAGTAGTGGCGCACAAGGCCGTTGAAGTTATAGGGAGCGTGCCCTCCGGCGTATATCTGGTAGTTCTCCACCTCGTCCACAGTTCCCAGATAGCTCCCTATCTCGCTGGCCAGCTGGGTGGTCTGCTCCAGAGGGGTGCCTTCGGGGGTATCTATAATAACCTGAAGCTCATTCTTGTTGTCGAAAGGGAGCATCTTCATTACCACAAGCTTTGCGGGAACGAAGAGGAAGGCCCCTGCGAAGAGAAGGACCATAAAGCCCATGAGCATGTACCGCTTCGGCCGGCTGTGCATAAAGGGGGTCAGGAAAGCCTTGTAAAACTTATACAGCCTCGTACCTCGGACGTATTCATCCTCGCTCAGCTCCTTTGCCTCACCTTTGATCTTCATCTTCGAGAGGAGCTTAAAGGATAGCCACGGAGTAATCATGAGCGCCACAAGTAGGGAGAATATCATCGCAAGGGATGCACCTATGGGCATAGGCTTCATGTAAGGCCCCATCAGCCCCCGTACAAACGCCATGGGATATAGCGCTACGATAACGGTGAGCGTTGCGAGGATCGTGGGGTTGCCCACCTCTCCGACGGCATAGATAGCCCTTTGGAGAAGGTTTTTGCGGCTCATTTTGAAGTGCCGCTCCATATTCTCAACAACGATGATCGCATCATCCACAACAAGCCCTGCGACGAATATAAGGGCGAAAAGCGTAACCCGGTTAAGGGTGTAATCGAGCATATAGTAAACGAAAAGGGTGAGGGCGAAGGTTACGGGTAGTGCAACAAACACCACAAAGCCGGCACGCCACCCCATCGTAACAGTCATAACTATGATAACGGCAATAATCGCACCCAAAAGATGCTCCATAAGGAGCTTAACCTTCTCGTAGGCTGTTTTGCCGTAGTTCTTCGTAACTGTTGTGTTAACGGTATCGGGGATAACATACCCCTTGAGACCCTCAAGCTTGCTGAGAAGATCGTCTCCGACAACAACTATGTCGCTACCCTTTCGCTTTGATAGGGAGATTGTAACAGCCGGGAACCTTTCGTCCGTTTTTCTCTCGTGGAAGCCCATGAGGGTATAGGAATCGGGTACCTCCGGTCCGTCGATGACTTCGGCAACATCCTTAAGGTGTACGGCCTTGCCGCCGTACGCTCCAACTACAGTGTCACGTACCTCGGCGGAGGTGTTGTAGAAGCCGCCTGCGGTGATGTAGATAACCTCATTGCTCTGAACGATCTGTCCGGTGTTCAGAGAGGCGTTATTCATCTTAAGGGCTTCATAAACCATGAAAAGATCGAGATTGTACGCCTTCAGCTTCTCCATATCGGGTTCTATACGCAGAGCCCGCTTATATCCACCCAGTATGCTTGTCTTTGAGACATCGGGAACCTCTTTGAGGTGCTTCTCCGTCTCCACAGCGATACGGCGGAGCTCATAGGAGTCGTGTTTATCCGACCACAGGGTAACGGCCATCTGGGGCACATTATCGATGGAACGGCTCTTTATTATGGGAGGGACAACGCCGTGGGGCATTCGGTCCATGTTGTAATCAATCTTCATCTTCAGCTTGGTGATCGATTCCTCTTCACTCTCGCCAACCTTAAAGCGCACAACCACCATGCCCATATCGTTCATGGCCGTGCTGTAAACGTACTCCACTCCCGGGATCTCCCACATGATCTCCTCTAGGGGTTCGGTTACGGTTTTTTCCACATTACTGGCATTCGCTCCAGGGTAAGGAACGAAAATATCTATCATGGGAACGGTAATCTGCGGCTCTTCTTCCTTCGGGGTCATGATGACCGCAGCCGCACCTATAAAGAGTGTGGCGATGATAAGCAGTGGTGTCAGCTTGCTGGTGATAAGCCCGGAAGCGAGACGGGATGCGAGGTTAGGCTTTTCTGTTTCCTGTTTCCTGTTCTCTTCCATAACTACTCGGTCTCCAGTTTATCGCCCGTTTTAAGCGCCTCTGCATTCTGAACTACAATACTCTCACCGGCCTTGACGCCGCTCAGAATCTCGATGACCCCCTCGAAATTACGCCCCGTCTTTACTATACGCATATCCGCCTTCATGTTCTCTTCCACGAAAACGACGCTCAGCTGTCCTCGCTGAACAAGGGCGTTCTCGGGTACTGTAACGATGCTGTCCTCTCCGGTGGCGATGCTGACCTTGGCATACATGCCGGGAACAAAACGCTCGTGGCCGGAGAGCTTAACCTTGAAGTTCCTTGTGGCCGCATCGATATCGGGGCTTATCTGCAGTACGGTGCTTGAGCATGTGAAGTTGAGTGAATCCACAGTTATCTCCGCCCTGGAGCCCACAGAGATGTCATTGATAAGGCTCTCATTGAGGAAGGCGTAAACCACCATCTCGTTGTTGCCTATCTTAAGGATCGGGTTACCGGGGGCGGCGAGGTTGCCTGTATCGAGAAGCTTTTCGAGAACCACGCCGTTGAAGGGGGCTCTGATTTCAGTGTATGAGAGATACGCCTGTACCTCTGCAAGCATAGCCTCCGCCTGCTGTTTCTTGAGCCTGAGCTGTTGCATCTTTTCCTTGGCAAGGCTCACGTTCTCTCTGACGATATTAACCTGTTCCTTCGCCTGCTCATACTTCGATTCCACCTGATCGAACTCCTGCTTGCTCACGGAGTCGTTTTTTATAAGATTGGAGTATCTGTCATAGGTCTTTTTTGCCAGCTCGAAGTTGGATTCGGCCTGCTTAAGCTGACCTTCCGCCATGCGCAGGCCTATCTCCGCCTGATTAAACCCGCTTTCAGCCTCCTGAACGGCGGATTCGGCGAACCGCTTTTTCTCCTCCAGCTCGGTACTCTTAATGCTTACGAGCAGATCTCCCTTCTCAAAGCTCTCACCGGGGGAGACGTGGATAGCCTCCACATAACCCACAACCTTGGGTATGAGCATTGCGGTTTTATCACTGGATACCGTGGCGGAAAAGGAGCGTGAGGCGGGCATGCTGGTTGTCTCTGCCTTACCGAGGGTGACTTTCATCGTTCTGGCTTCAGGTTTTTCGCTCTCCTTTTCGCCCCCGCCGGAACAACCGGCAGCAACAACAATCATCGATAGGAATAGAATCAGCTTTTTCATTGAAGAACTCCGTGGAAGAATCAGTTCAGCTCGCCGGAGGCGTAAAGTAGCCCGGCTCTGCTGATAATTAGTTGGTATTCGGACATATAAAGGGAAAGCTCAGCCTTCTGGAGATCCACCTCCCTGTCGAGGAGCTCAGTGATCTTTGCAAGCCCTTCCCTGAACCTGTTTTCGGTGATCTCAAGGGCGGTGGAGGTGGACTCCACACGTTTTCTGGCTGCATCAAGCTGTGCGGAGGCGGCTTCGACACCGTAGAATGCGGACTTTACCTCCGATTTAACGGCAAGACGCTTATCCGCCACACGGTGGAGCATGGCGAGATGCTTCGCCTTGTTCTCTTTGATCTTATAGTGATCGGCACCGCCGTTGAAGAGGTTCAGCTTAAGCTGTGCTCCGAAGGTTACCCCTTCTCCGGAATCACCAAGAAACTCTTCATCGTTGCGTTGGTAGTCTGCAAAAACGGCAACCTCCGGGAGATATGCCCCCTTGGACTTATCCACCTCATACTGCGCGGCTTTCTCGTGCTTTTCCATTGCAGCAAGATCCTGCCTCTCTGTAATGGCGGTATCTATATATTCATTGAGTGATTTATCTGTCCTGTAGCCCGGATCCTCCCATATGATAGAAAGATCCTCGTCGGTATCAAGAAGCCTCTGCAGATGGCTCACAGCCACAGCAAGCTCCTTTTTGGCATCCTTTCGAGCCTGCTCGTTCATGAGCAGATAGGTCTCCGCCACGAGAAGATCGCTCTTCACAACAAGGCCGTTCTCGTAGAAGTCCTTTGTCATCTCGTAGTAGCGTCTGGTTCTCTTCTCGGAGGTTCGGACAACATCAAGAGCTTTCTCCGCAAGGGCAGTACCAAAGAATGCACGGTTCAGGTTATATATTATATTCTGCCGCACACGCTCGGTCGTTAAGTTGGAGGCGTCTCCAGCAAGCTTTGCCTGCTTAATGGAGTAGCGTATCTTCCCCTGCATATAAACGGGCTGGAGAACTTCGATCTTGGTTCGGAAGTTATCGATTCTGTCCGGATCGGCGAGCTGGTTCATGAAATAGGGCATATCGAATTCACCCTGCGCCATGGTTGAGAATGCGGCATTTGCAGGCTCATCGGTGCTGGTATAGGTTTCGCTGAGGTTGATCTTGGGCAGATATGCTCCCACAGCCTGCCTGCGACGGTACTCCGCACCCTTTGCCTCAGCCTCATATGCCTTAATGAGGCGGCTGTAATCAAGGGCGGTTTCTCTGGCTTCGCCGTAGTCTATCCTTTTGGCCTCGGCAGAGGCGGAGAGAGCAATCAGTAGAGCGGCTATGCCTGCTGACAGTCTTCCAGTTCGCATTCAGTAGCCTCCAAAAGCTTATTCAACATCTCCCGGACACCATCGTCCTCGATGCTGTAGCAGATACTGGTGCCATCCCTTCTACCCTTGATGATACCCTTGTTTTTGAGTATCGCAAGATGTTGACTGGTCGTCGCCTGGGGGATGTTGAGCCCTTTGCATATCTTAGTTACGTTACATTCGTTATTCATAAGACCGATTACAAGTTTAAGACGAACAGGATGACCGAGAGCCTTCAGCTTGTCAGCGTAAAGATCGTACCAGTTAGTATCCATAGGGAGCCTCCATAATTTAATGAATGAAATAAACTGCTGAAATTATATCTATATATTTATATATATTGCACAGGGGCCACTGTCAACTTTTTATACACATTAATTTTTGCTCTGTGATCATGGATTTTTCGACGATAGGGTGCTAATTTATCTATAGACGACTGACCGTATAGGATTTTGACTCGCTTATCAGGAAATTATTAGATGAAAAAATATTATTTTTATGCCCTTACAGCTCTGTTTTTCCTGCTTCTAACCGGAGCAGTTAAGGCTAAGACCTACTCCATCACATACTCCGAGTACGCACCCTTCTATTTCACATCGGAAAACGGAGATGTCCGGGGCTTCCTGCCTGATATATGGAGGCTCTGGGCTGAAAAGACGGGTAATGAGGTTGTTTTCAAAACTCTCAAATGGAAGGAGGGGATAGAGGCTGTAGGCAGGGGTGATATCGATATCCACGGCGGCCTGTACTACACTCCGGGACGTTCTGAAATCCTTGATTATTCAACCCCCTTCCACAGGGAGAGCAGTGCTGTCTTCTACAGGAAGGATAAGATGGAGCCCTTAACACCTGAGCGGATGGCGGGGGTGCGGACAGGTGTCGTGGTCAGCGACTACGCTGAAAAAGGAGTTGCCCAGAAATATCCTGAAGCTGAAATTGTACGTTTTGATGCATACCCAGAGATGCTCAGGGAGTTCCGCACCGGCGGAGTGGATACCATCGCCATGGAGATCCCTGCAGTTATCAACTATATCGAGAAATATAACCTCCATGATGTAGCAGGGATACTAACCCCCTATCTCCACACTGACTATTACCGGGCAGCTGTTAAGAAGGGTGACTCAGAGCTCTTGAACATTGTAAACAACGGGCTTTCACGTATCAGCGAAGGGGAGATGCAAGGCCTTTTGCAGAAATGGATGCACAACAGCCTTTACACAGAAACGAGGATCCCCGACAGCATAAAGGTTGCAGTGGCGGAGGATATTTATCCCTTTGAATACAGGGATGATAAGGGTATGCCTGCGGGTATCCTGGTGGATTACTGGCGGCTGTGGTCATCCAAAACAGGTATAGAGGTAAGCTTTGAGCTTTCCACATGGAGCCGGAGTCTGAATAATGTTCATGAAGGCAAGGCCCATGCCCATGCCGGGCTTGTTTATACCAAAGAGAGGGACAAGTACCTTGACTACGGCATTGTTATGGAGCCCACGAGGGCGGCTGTCTTCTCATCCAACCCTGCTGTGAAGGTCCCCCTGGATCTGGGTGGGTTAACACTGGGCGCCTTGAAGGATGACTTCATCATCCAGTACCTGAAAGCGAACCACAAGGAGATAAGCTTTATAGAATATCCCCGGGTCGAGGATCTGCTTAAGGCAGTTCAGGATAGGCATGTAAGCTTCTTCACCCTGGAGGAGGATGTTGCCGCCCATTACATGAGCAAAGACAGCAGTAAATGGGCTGATATCGCTGCCACGTCAAGGGAGTCAGTCTCTGCGGTCTATCAGCCCGCGGTAAAGGAGGGATACTCATCACTACTCGATGAGGTGAACCGGGGAATGAAGCTGATAACAAACCATGAAAAAAATGCGATCAGAGACAGGTATCCCTCCCTTAAAGACCTAAGCCAGAACACCCTTGAGATTGCCGTCTCCTCCGGGTATCCCCCGTTCTCCTCCGCAGATGTAAATGGGAGACCCAGCGGTATACTGGTCGATTTCTGGAAGCTCTGGAGCAAGAAGACGGGTAACAGGATACGTTTTCGGATGAGCAGCTGGTCCGAGACTGTTGAAGATATCAGAACCGGGAAAGTGGATATCCACTCCGCTCTTTTCACGAGTAGCAGCCGCAGGGAGTTCATCGACTTCTCTCAGCCCGTCCTGAAGGTACAGACGAGGTTCTTCTATAACCCCTTCTACGGTAAACCCGACAGTTCCCAGACCTTTAAGGGTGTTCGTGTGGGAACTGTGAGCGGCTCATTTCAGCATGAGTATCTCAAAAACAACTACCCCGAAGCTACCATCGTTACCTATTCCGATGACCTTTCCATGGTTAAGGGTGCAATTCTGGGCGAAGTAAGCCTTATTCTGGGTGAGGAGCCTGTAATCAGAACCATTCTGATGAAGGAAGGGGTAGCAGGAAGCCTGAAACCCGATGACAGGGTTCTTTTCACAAACCACCACAGAGCGGGGATTGCCAAGGGTAATGCCGAGATGATGGAGGTGGTGAACGAAGGTATAAACCTAATCACCAGAGAGGAATTGGATACTATTATATCCCGCTGGCTCCCCTACCATAGCGAAACACTTTCGAATACACAACTCAGCGAGAGATTTACAGCGAAGGAGCTTGATTTCATCCGGAGAAACCCCGTCATAAGGGTCGGTATGGATCCGGACTGGCCACCCTTTGAATACAGGCTGGATAACGGCACCTTCACGGGGATGAGCACCGGGTTCATGGAGATGGTGACGAGAAAAACAGGCATGATATTCGAGCCTGTGGATGCGGATAACTGGCAGGAAGTAATTGAGATGGGTGAAAACGGCGAGCTCGATGCCTACACATGTGCACTCAAAACCCCTGAGCGAAGCAGATATATGGACTTCACCGAGCCCTACCTGAGCTTCCCCGTTGTTATATTCACAGGAACCAATCACCCCTTTGTGGGTGATCTTGATGATCTGTACGGAAGCAGAATCGGGGTTATCAGAGGCTTTGCCATAACCGAAATGCTGAGAGACGACCACCCCGCATTCAATTATATTGAGTTTGAGAACCTGAAAAGTCTGCTGAATGCCCTTGCCTCTGGACAGGTAGATGCTTATGTGGGCAATCTGGCCTCAGTTAGCTACATGATAAAGCAGAACGGTTTCGCCAACATAAAGGCCGCCGCACCCACTGACTACCGATTTGAGCTACGTTTTGGCGCAAGAAAGGACTGGCCGGAGCTTATAAGCATAGTGCAGAAGTCACTGAACACGATCTCAGAAGCTGAGCAGAACGAGATATTCAACAAATGGATCTCCATTACATACGAAAGAAGGATAAACAGGGAGGAGATACTTCGCATTGCAGTACCCGCCGGAGCGTTTCTTCTATTCATTGTGCTTACAGCATTCTTCTGGAACAGGCAGACGAGAAAGAGGGAGGAGCGTTTCCGTCAGCTCACGTATAACTCTGCAGATATGATCTCCGTTATCAACGCCGAACGTGAGTTTATGTTCGCAAGCTCCGCATTCTTCCGTTTTACAGGTTACTCCCCCAAAGAGCTGAGAGACAAAAAGCTGGACGATTTTCTCCATGAGGATGAGGACAGCCTGATACGTCTCAAGCTTAACAAGATATCCCTTGAAGAGGAGCACAGCCTCGCCTTTACCTACCGCTTCCGCAAGGCCGACGGGAGCTGGATCATCTGCGAAAGCACCGCTGCCAACCACCTCCGCACACCTGCCATCGGCGGTATAATTCTGAACACCAGAGACGTAACCGATCGTGTGCAGACAGAGGAGGAGCTCCGCAGGGCAAAGCTGGAGGCGGAAAAGGCAACAAGGGCGAAGACCGAGTTCCTCGCCTCCATGAGCCATGAGATAAGAACCCCGATGAATGCAATTCAGGGGATGGCAGAGCTTCTCAACAGTACAGAGCTTACTCTGGAGCAGAAAAGATATGTGCAGGTGTTTAACAGCGCCAGTGACAACCTGCTCACCATAGTTAACGATATACTTGATATAACCAAGATCGAGGCGGGGCAGGTGGATATCGTCAATGAAGAGTTTGATATAATTACCCTTGGTGAGAACGTTTGCGACTTCTTCGCCTATAAAGCCCATGACAAAGGACTCGATCTCAGCTGCCGGATAGATCCGGAGCTCAAAACTCACTACACAGGCGATGTTCAGAGGATCAGACAGGTTCTGGTGAACCTCATGGGGAATGCTTACAAGTTTACCCAAAAGGGTGAGATCTTCATTAATATCTTTAAGGACAGGGACAGTGTTGCCTTCGCCGTTGAGGATACAGGTATAGGTATCCCTCCGAATAAGCTCACAGATATATTCGAACGCTTCTCCCAGGTGGACAGCTCCATAAGGAAGCGTTACGGAGGTACGGGGCTTGGATTGAGCATTTCAAAGCACCTTGCAGAGCTTATGGGCGGGACAATCGATGTTAGAAGCAAACAGTTCAGCGGTAGCAGGTTCTGCTTCAGCGTTCCCCTGAAACCCGCCTCTGATGACCTTGTGGCCGATAGGAGCAGGCTGGACCTCTCCGGTCGAAGCATCCTTGTTGTGCATGAAAGCCCCCACGCCGGAGATGCTTTAGTAGAGCTGCTCAGTTCATGGGGAGCATACGCAGAGTACGTCCCGGGTATTGATGGCGCTTTGATGCGGATAGAGGTGCTAAAGCCTGATACCGTCCTATGCGACAGTGCTTCGGTGCATAATTCCGAAGCAGAGGCCATGGATACATTCAGATCTTTTGCTGGCTCATTCCGTCTGGTAGCACTCTGCTCTAGTTTCCAGTGTGTTTCTGATCTTGAGGTGATGGCGGATCTGAGGTTGAACTCCCTGAGTAAGCCTGTTCGAAGAGGAGAGCTTGCCGCTCTATTGAGCGATGCACAATCATCCCCCTACAATGCTGAACAAAGTTATGAACTGGATAGTGATGCAAAGGGCATTACACTCCTTGTGGTGGATGATTCGGAATATAACCGTTTCGTGGTGGAGTCATACATAAAAGATACGGGATGGTCCATGGATATTGCAGAAAACGGCCGTGAAGCTGTTGATATGTTCCGTAACAGGGAATATGATGCGGTATTGATGGATATGCAGATGCCGGTAATGGACGGCTACACAGCCACAGAAGAGATACGCCGTATTGAGCAGAGTGAAGGGAGGAACCCCTCCCGTGTAATCGCTATGACCGCATATGCACTCCGGGAGGATCAGGACAAATGCCTCAGCGCAGGCTGCGATATGTACTTGGCAAAGCCTATACGAAGAAATGAACTTATTTCAGCGGTATCCGGCTCCGGCGGTATTGCTGAGGAAAAGGGAGCGGAAAGGGAAAATATGGACGGAAACGAGATCTATGTTCGTGTACCGGATGACTTCAAGGAGATAGCGCCCAGGTATCTGGATGCTGTGAAAGGTAAAAGCTCAGAGGCTGTTGAGGCTCTGGAAAAAGGGGACTATGACTCCATTCATATCATCGGCCATTCCATGAAGGGGGAAGGCTCTGCCTTCGGCTTTGACAAGATAAGCCAATACGGTGCGGAGATTCAGTTCGCAGCTGATAACTCCGATCACGACGGTGTTAAGAAAGCCACAGATGCACTTATCGACTATCTGGACAGGGTAAGGCTGTTATAGATGCCCCTGTTTACCTTTAAATCTGATTTTGATGCCCCTGTTAAGGATCTCTTCGACTGGCACAAGCGGGAGGGTGCACTTCTGCGCCTTGTTCCTCCGTGGGAAAGTGTGGAGATGGTAGAGAAGAAGGGGGGGATCGCAGAGGGTTCCTCTGCCGTATTCAAGGTTAAGATAGGCCCTTTCAGCAAGGAGTGGAAGGCTGTCCACACCGCATACGAAGAGAACAGAATGTTCAGGGACAGGATGGAATACGGCCCCTTCAAGTCCTGGGAGCATACCCATTTATTCGAAGAGAAAGGTGATAAAAGCTCCCTTGAGGAGCGGATAGAGTTCAAACTCCCCTTCAACACCATAGCATACCCCTTTGCTGCCCCTTTCGTAAAAAAGAAGCTCGCCTCCATGTTCCGGTACCGTCACAGGGTAACCGCAGGGGATCTGCAGATTCTGAAGAAATATAAACCTGAACCTATGAATATTGTTGTCTCCGGCGCAGGTGGGGAAGTGGGGAGATACCTTGTCCCGTTCCTCACAACCCAGGGGCATTCGCTCAAGAGACTTGTCCGTAAAGAGGTGTCATCCCCCGATGAAGAATACTGGAACCCGATCCAGTGTCGCCTCGGAGACTGCTTTCCGGGCATGGACGCAGTTATTCACCTCGCAGGAGAACCAATAGGCAGAGGTAAATGGGACACAGCGAAGAAGAAGATAATACTTGAGAGCAGAATAGAGGGTACAAGGCTCATCGCCGAAAGGCTCGCCTCCATGGACAACCCTCCGAAGACGTTCATAACCGCCTCCGCCATAGGATATTACGGCGACAGGGGAGAAGAGGATATAACCGAGGACTCCCCCGCTGGAGAAGGCTTTATAGCCGATGTATGCCGTGAATGGGAAAAGGCAGCCGAGCCGGCCATTGATAAGGGTATACGTGTTGTCTTCCTTCGTATAGGTGTTGCGCTCTCACCCTCGGGTGGAGCCCTCGAGAGGTTCCTCCCTTTCTACCGCATGGGGATAGGGGCTGTGCCGGGGAACGGTGAACAGTACCTCAGCTGGATATCCATGGATGATCTGCTCGGGAGCATAGCCCACGCCCTTTATAATAAGGATGTTACTGGTGCGGTGAATGCGGTCTCCCCCGAACCGCTCACCATGAATGATTTTGCACGCAAGTTCTTAAGTGTGACAGGCTTCGGCAGGCGTTTCACTATCCCTGCTCCCCTCATAAGACATGTATTCGGGGAGATGGGGGAAGAGGTTCTCCTATCCGGCGCAAAGGTTTACCCTGAGAAAATGCTGGATACAGGCTATGAATTCCGCTATCCTCATCTTGAATCTGCGCTGAGGCATCTTCTCGGCAAGAGGGAAGGGTAGATGAGCGTTTACTTAAGAGTCCTTTTTATGGTGATGATGACCGTGGCCCTCGGTTTCGGTTACGCCCACCATTTAACAGATGCATACAACTTCGAGCGGCTCCATATCTTCCTGTTCAACCTCTGCACGGGGGGCACAATAATCCTCTTCTTCACCGAAGGGGAATGGCGTATGACCCCAAAAACATGGGCCTTCTTCATACTCTCTTTTATATACGCCATACTCGCCTTTATGGAGATCTACTCCCTCTCCATCGTGGTGGCCCTTGCTATGGTTCCCGTAGTTGAGGCTGTGCGCATACGGAAGTTCGGCCGCTTCTTCCCCATGGACTTCTTTACCCTGAAGACGACAACTGCAATGAAGTTTCATCAGGCCTCGCTTCTATGCCTTTCCATGGGGCTTGTTATATCGAGCTTTGCCATCATAAACGATGTTTATTACCAGTTTGCAGATTTCGACAAGCTTGAGCTTAATACATTCTTTCTCGGCTTCTCCTTCCCCCTCTCCCTCATAACATTCAGTCTGATTTTTACCCTTATGCACAAGGGTAGAAGCAGGGTTAAAAGGCTTATCAAGGTGGGTAGCTTCTGGACAATAACCCTTGGTGTAATAATATTCTTTATCTTCATACTATTCGAATCGATCATACTTGAGTTCGCTATATCATCTATCCTTTTTGTTGCGGTCTATACGGTCTTTATCCTCTATATAAACCTTGGAATGAAGGAACAGCAGAAGTCGTTTTTGACCTCTGGTATCGTCTTCCTAATAGCAACGGCGATAACCGGTATCCTCTATATATCACTATACTTTTTTGTTGAGCCTTCCCAGGCACAGAAGGAGCTTATCCTCAGCTACCACAGGATCGTATCCCTCTATGGCTGGAATCTGAGCGGCCTGGCTGTCATATGCCGGTTTAACGACTTTCCTATCCGTCTGCATTCCGGCAAGCTCATCGTTCTGCACTGGATAATCGTTGTTATCCTGGCTCCCGCAGGATACTACTCGGCATACTTCGCCGTACTGGCCATTGTAACCTACGCCTTCTTTGTCTATAATCTCTTTTTTTCAAGGGGTTATGAAGAGATGCCCCCATTTGAGGAGGCGGGTGCCTGAAGCTTATGGAACAAAAAAATTCTATCGCTATACTGGCAGCCGGTGCGGCTGTTATTAGCTTTTCGTCCATATTTTCAAGACTTTCCGAGGCTAGCCCTGCAGCAAACGGCTTTTACAGAATGCTTTTCGGCCTTCTGTTCTTTATTCCGGTGGTGGTTTTATATGCCAAACGAAAGGGTAAAACGGGGATACGTCCCGGGCGACCTGTTGCACTCGCCTCGATTGCTGGCTTCTTCCTCGCCATTGATATGTATCTGTGGCACACATCCATAGAGCTTATCGGGCCCGGTCTTGCCACACTCATAGCGAACTTTCAAGTGTTCTTCCTTGCAGGCTACGACACGGTCCTATTTAAAAAGCCCCCCTCCCCCAAGCTTAAGGCCGCTCTTGTACTTGCTGTGGCGGGGCTGTACATACTTATAGGTCGTGATTGGGGGAGCACGGGGAGTGAGTTTAAAAGTGGGGTGTTCTTCGGGCTGGCCGCTGCGTTCAACTACTCGCTCTTCTTCCTCTTCCTCAAAAAATCGGGGATCACCGGCGAGCTGAATAATAATGAATCTATGGCAGTGGTATCCGTATCCTCCGGCATAGTTCTCGGGATAATCGCCTTCACAGGCTACAACGGCATCCATATACCCAATACCGAATCGCTCATATGGCTTGTGCTGTATGGTCTTATATGCCAGGGCTTCGGCTGGATGGTGGTTACCACAGGGATGAAGGGAACCTCCCTTTCCGTTGCCGGGCTTATGCTCCTTCTTCAGCCAACCCTCGCCTGGGTCTGGGATGTCATGATCTTCGACAAGCCCTTTTACATGCTCGACGTAGCCGGCGCTGCACTCTCCCTAGCTGCAATTTATCTCGGAACGGTTAGAGAAGCCTGAACTTCTGTGTTACAATAACTTTAAAGTTTTAATTCAGGAGAGGTTTCATTATGAAAACAGCATTTCTCGGTCTCGGAGTTATGGGATACCCCATGGCAGGTCACCTTGCCAATGCAGGTCACGAAGTAACGGTTTACAACAGATCCTTTGATAAAGCGGAGAAGTGGCTGGAAGAATATAAAGGACTCGCCTCACCAACACCCGGTGATGCATCCAAGGGAGCTGAGATCGTTTTTATGTGTGTAGGTCAAGATAAGGACATAGAAGAGGTTGTCCTTGGCGAGCACGGCGCACTCTCCGCCATGGAGAAAGGTTCAATATTAGTGGATCACACCACAGCCTCTGCGGGTATAGCAGAAAAACTATACGGTGAATGCAGGGATAAGGGGGTCGGTTTCCTTGATGCCCCGGTATCAGGCGGACAGGCGGGGGCAGAAAAAGGCGCTCTCACCGTTATGGTGGGAGGGGATCAAGAGATCTTCGACAGAGCCAAACCCGCAATGGAACTTTACGGAAAAGCTGTTACGCTCATGGGTCCCGCAGGATCGGGGCAGAAAACGAAGATGGTGAACCAGATATGCATAGCCGGACTTGTTCAGGCCCTCTCCGAAGGGGTAAGCTTTGCAGAGAATTCCGGCCTCGATGTCAAAAAGGTTTTAGATGTTATATCCAAAGGTGCAGCCCAGTCATGGCAGATGGAGAACAGAGGGGAGACCATGGCGGACAGAAAATTCGACTACGGCTTTGCTCTGGACTGGATGATAAAAGACCTCGGCATATGCCTGGAAGAGGGACGCAGGAACGGTTCTGTCCTTCCGGTAACCTCCACGGTACAGCAGTTTTATCTCGATCTCTCCCGCAGGGGAAAGGGGCGCTGGGATACCTCCAGCCTCGTGGAACTTCTCAGAAAAGATTAAATTTTCGTCAAACGTCTGTTCCAGCGTTATTCTTTGTGATAATAAGATAATGTTTCTCTGCACTCACGGGGGCGGAATTGAGAAAAAAGCTCTTCTTAATGACAATAATTATCATAGTGTTCTCCACTGCTGTATCCGCCCTTACCACGGCGTATTTTGCCTATTCACGAATCAACCAGATCCTTGAGGATGATAGGGACAACGTTCAGCAACATATAGAAGAGAAGCTAAAGGCGTTTGACTACATTGTCGGTATAATCACCGAGGAGATGGAGACCGCATCCATAGAAGCCGTCGAAGGGCTCAAGGATGAGATATTCCATGGAGCTAAACCTGCAAAATACTTCTCATCCAAAGACCTCGACGGGCTTATCAAGGATTATAATGTGGATGAGGTGTACATAATAGACCCCGATGGAGTCGTTTTTAATACCTCCTTTGAGACCGATCTGGGCCTTAACCTTTTCCGGATTGGCGGCTCCTACCGAGATTTTCTTAAAAGTGTCCAGGGTAAGGGGAGGATATTCCACAGTCGGCTAACCGTTGCAAAAAACAGCAACCTCATCAATATGTACTCCTACTACTCCCCCGAAGGGAGCGAGTACATCCTTGAATTTTCCATAAAATTCCAAGACTTCATAAAGGCCAAGTACGGCGAGGATTACTTCAGCTTCCTTTTCCGTGATTTCTTCCTGAGCGAGAGGGAACACGGCTCTTTTGTAAAGAATGTGGATGTTTACACCCGTTTTGCAAACTCAGGACGTTCCTTCATAAACCCGGGCAAGGAGTTCAAACTCCCCCATGACAAGATCGAACGGCTGAAGGCCGGGGAGCGTGTCATAATCAAAAAAGGGGACATTGTAACTACATACAAGTCCTTTCAGCTCAGCAACAAACGCTCCGACTTTGCAGAAAGCTACTATGTGGAGATCGTTTACGATTTCGGTATAGCTTCCGGCTTTATTACAAATGTTTTCATATCCGTATTAGTCTCCACGTTTATCATTATCCTGATTGTTGGAATAATCGCCTCATACCTAATAAACCGATTCTTCCTGAGCAAGGTAACCAAGCTTATGCGTGGAATAGTAAAGCTCGAGCAGGGTGACTACTCCTCCAATATCGATATGGAGGGGGAAGACGAGCTCAGCAGGGTTGCCCAGCAGGTGAATACCATGACCTCCAGGATTAGGGCCAGAGAGGAACACCTTCAGGCGGAAAAGGAGAAGATGTGCTCAATCAAGGAAGAGGCGGAGAAGGCAAACTTCGAAAAAAGTGAATTCATGGCAGCTATGAGCCACGAGCTGAGAACACCCATGAACGCCATTCTCGGCATGGGAGAAATGCTTGATTCAACACCTCTTACAAAGACCCAGAAGGAGTATCTGGATATAATAAATAACTCCGGCGAAAACCTTATGCGCCTGATAAACGATATCCTTGATATATCCAATGCGGACACAGGGCAGATGGTTCTGGAGCCTGTAAGCTTTAATATCCGGGCACTTATGGAGAATATTTGCTCCGTATTCTCGGCCAAGGCCAGTGAGAAGAGCCTGGAATTAGAGTGCTCCATATTTCCAGATGTCCCTGAGATCCTCAGCGGTGATTCATTCAGGCTGCGCCAGATACTTGTAAACCTTATTTCCAATGCAGTTAAATTCACCAACGAGGGGAATATCAGCGTTAAATGCGAATGTATTGATGCCTCTTCAGAAAAATCGGTTCAGCTAAGGTTCATCGTAGAAGACACCGGCATAGGTATCCCCCTGGACAAACAGAGCAAGATTTTTGATCAATTCTCAAGGCTTGATGAGGATAACACAGTGAAATCCTCCGGTGCAGGTCTGGGGCTGAGTATTACCAAAAAGGTGGCTCAGATGCTTGGCGGAAGCATCTTCATGAGCAGTGCCCCCAAAGAGGGGAGTACGTTTGTGTTCATAGGCAGCTTCGGTATAATGGCGGAAACAGCTAAAGCGGAGCCCGAGGAAACACCTGCTCAAAAGGTTGAAACAGATAACAATCCCTCCGCCAGACTTGAGGGCCTTCATATACTCCTAGCCGATGACTCGGAATACAACCGTTTCGTAGTGGAATCATACCTCAAAGACACCGGCTGCAGTATTGATATCGCCGAGGATGGGCGTGAGGCTGTGGAAAAGTTCAGGCAGAACAGATACGATCTCATCCTTATGGATATCCAGATGCCGGAGATGGATGGCTATTCAGCCACAAGAGAGATTAGAAACATTGAGAGGGAGCAGCTCTCCGGCCACACTCCCATAATAGCCATAACTGCCTATGCTCTTGAAAGGGACGCCAAAAGATGCTTCGATGCCGGATGCGACGGCTATGTGGCTAAGCCTGTGACCAAAGAGAACCTTATGAACGCTGTGGGGGGCTACTTCAAGGTAGAGGAGGAAACTGTACAGAAAGAGGAGGCGTGGAGCCCCCTTGGAAATGTGCGGAACATACAGTCCCAGCCCGATGCGATATACATCAGGGTAAACTCCGAATTCAGGGACATCACACCCCGCTTTTTCGAATCGCTTAAGGATAATGTAGAGAATATTAAGCGTGCGGTTGAGGAGAAGGACCTCGAAACAATCCAGGTTATCGGCCACCGGATGAAGGGGGAGGCTTCCTCCTTCGGTTTTGAACCTGTGAGCGATATCGGTCTTTTCCTGCACGGCGCCGCTGTCCAAGGTAATTTCGATAAGATTGAAGAGCTTACGGAACAGCTCTCAGACTACCTGCGCAGAGTCATCCTTATTATATGAACTTTGTTCATAATTCCTGTTTTCCATATTATCTTTTGGTGCTATAAATCAATCGGTTACTTTTATTGAAATTAATCATTATTTGGAGTTCAAAAATGCGCATACTGCTCGCCGCTCTGGTTGTCCTTGCCGCCGTTGCATGCGGAAACGGTGAGGATAAGGCTCCTGAAGAAGAAGCCCCCTCCGGCCCCAAACCCGTTGATGTTGTTACTCTCCCCCTTCGAACCGAAACAGTCGAAGAGTATTTTACGCTCCCCGGTGATGTTCAGCCCTGGGAGGATGTGTCCCTGACCGTAGAGGCTGGCGGAGTTATTGAAACTATCACCAAGGAGGAGGGTGGGCGAATCAAAAGCGGAGAGACACTTCTGCAGCTAAATATGGACAGTATAAGAGCCTCCCTTGCCAAAAACCGTGCTCTGCTCGAGCTTAAGAAAGCCAACCTGGAGCGTATAGAAAAGCTTTATAAAGGAAAGAGTGCAAGCCGCAAAACCTATGATGAAGCCCTTGCGGACTATAAGACGGCAGAGGCGGATGTTCAGTATTTCCGGTCGGAACTGTCTAAGGGAACACTTAAAAGCCCCCTCTCCGCTTGGGTAGACAGAATATATGTGGACGAAGGGGAGTTTGTTTCACCCGGAACAAAGATAGCAGAGCTTGTGCAGACCGACAGGCTAAAGGTAATAACCGAGGTTCCCGAAAAGGATGTTGCATGGCTTGAAAACGGCGATAACGTAACCGTTACAAGGGCTCTTGTGAATGAAAACCTTGAGGAATACAGGGCAAGGATTATACACATATCAAAAAGTGCCGATGAGGTATCCCGCACATACAGGGTTAAGCTTGAGCTCATCGATGGACACCACATACTTCGTCCCGGTATGATAGTCCGGACACGCTTCCTGAGAAGAACCATTGAGGACGCCTTCGCTGTCCCCTTCTACGCAGTGGTTGACAGAGGGGACAACAGAGGGGTCTTTCTGGAGGACAACGGAACGGCTCGTCTCGTTATGGTGGAAACAGGCGCCGTTACCGGCTCACGTGTGGTAATAAAAGGGGAGCTTAACGTTGGCGACAGGCTCATCGTTCAGGGGCAGCAGTTCCTTGTGGATTCCCAGCCCGTAAGGTCAGAGTAGTTCCATGCTAATAACCGATGCCGCAGTAAACCGAAAAAGCACAATCTTCGTGCTGATGCTCCTTGTTATAATCGTGGGCGTGTATAGTTATGTATCCCTCCCCAGAGAGTCGGACCCGGATATCACGATACCCTATGTTCTCGTTGTGACACCCTATGAGGGGGTTGCGCCGGAGGATATTGAAAGCCTTATAACCCTTCCCATCGAAAGGAAGCTTAAGGGGATAAAGAACGTTAAGGAGATCCGCTCCACAAGTGCAGAGGGGAGCTCCATGATAACCATAGAGTTTACCCCGGACACAAATATCGACAACGCCATGCAGTGGGTTCGTGATAAGGTCGATCAGGCGAAGGGTGATCTTCCGTCAGACCTTGAGCAGGATCCTCAGATTCTTGAGATAAACCTTTCCGAATTTCCCATCATGAATGTGGCTGTGCACGGAAGTGTGTCCGAGCCGGTTTTGAAAAAGATAGCGGAGGATCTAAAGGACGAGGTAGAGGGTATTCCGGGAGTTCTTGAGGTTATCCTCTCCGGCGGGCGGGAGCGTGAGATACGTGTTCTTTTCGATCATGAGCGTCTGGCCGCATACAACCTCTCCTTTGTGGAGATACTGCAGGCGATCCAGCGGGAGAATGTGAACATACCAGGCGGCACAATGGATATAGGAAGCGGGAAATACCTTCTCAGAATCCCCGGCGAGTTCAGCGATCCATCTGTAATAGATAACCTTGTTCTCGTCTCCAGAAACGGAAGACCTATTTACCTCAAGGATGTCGCCCAGGTTGTGGACACGTATGAAGACAGGGAGAGCCTTGCAAGGCTTAATGCCAAGAAAGCAATATCCCTGGCCATTAAGAAACGAACCGGCGAAAACATCATAGAGGTCTCCGACAGGGTCCGGCTGCTCATAAAGGAGGCGGAGAAGAGGCTTCCCGATGCTGTGAGCATAACCATAAATGAGGACCAGTCCGATGAGATACGGGATATGGTTGGAGAACTCGAAAACAACATCCTCTCCGGTCTTATCCTTGTTATACTTGTCCTTTTCATGTTTCTCGGTAAACGAAACTCTCTCTTTGTCGCCCTTGCGATACCCTTCTCCATGCTCATAACCTTCGGCGTACTCTACGTCCTCGGGATGACCCTGAACATGGTTGTGCTGTTCAGTCTTATCCTAGCTCTCGGCATGCTTGTGGATAATGCCATCGTTATCGTGGAGAATATTTACCGGCATATGACCGAAGGAAAATCCAGAAACGATGCGGCAAGAACCGCCGCCACAGAGGTGGGCTGGCCAATAATTAGCTCCACAGTGACAACTCTCTGCGCATTTTTCCCAATGCTCTTCTGGCCGGATATCATGGGGGAATATATGAAATTCCTCCCTATGACGCTTATAATAACCCTCTCGGCCTCACTGTTTGTGGGTCTTGTTATAAACCCCGTTATATGCTCATCCTTCATGACGGTATCAAAAAAGGCTGTAAAGAGTGACAGAGACCCCTTGATTATAAGGCTATATGAAAAAACCCTAGTTCGTGCACTGCGCATGCGCTGGCTGGCCTTTCTTAGCGCTGTCGGCTTTCTCGTATTTGTAGCCATGCTCTATGGGAAGCTCGGTCACGGTGTGGAACTTTTCCCCGATGTGGAGCCCGAAAGGGCTTATGTAGAGATCAAGGCTCCGGAAGGGACAAACATAGAGAGAAGCCGTTCCCTTGCGCTTCGTGTGGAATCGGTGATTCTGAACGAGCCCGATGTACTCTTCGCTGTAACAGAGGTAGGCGTATCCCCCAGCGGCGAAGCTGGAGCGAATACCTTGTCAAACTACTCTAAGGTGAGCATAAGGTTCAAGGAGAAGGACGATAGGCTGGAGAGCAGTTTTGTTGTGCTGGACAGGATGCGTGAACACCTGTCCCACTTCCCCGGTGCAGAGCTGAAGATTGAGAAGGAAGAGGGTGGGCCACCCACTGGTGCGCCGGTGAGCGTAGAGATAAGCGGTGAAAACGTTGAGGTGCTCTCAGTTATAACTGATAAGGCCAAGAATATGATAAAGGATATTCCGGGGCTTGTGGACCTTAAGGACAATCTTGTTAAGTCAAAACCGGAGATAAGTGTCTCCGTTGATAGGGAGAAAGCTACCCTGCTCGGTCTCTCAACCTCTGATATATCAAACACCGTAAAAGCGGCAATGGGGGGCTACAAGCTCGGCGTGTACCGTGAGGGGGAGGATGAATACGATATAACCGCCCGCATGCCTGAAGACAGGAGGATGAGCATGAGCGATATAAGCAGTCTGCTTATACCCTCCTCCCTCGGCAAACCTGTTCCGCTTTCCACGGTTGCGGACGTTAAAATGGGCTCAGGGTTCGGCTCCATCCGAAGGATTGATTCGAAAAGGGTTGTCACAATAACCGCCAATGTAACGGGCAGAAACAGCAACGAGGTGCTCAAAGATGTTATGCAGAAACTCAGCAATCTGGAGACACCCGCTGGATACAATATCGACTACTCAGGCGAGCAGGAAGAGCAGAAAAAGGCCTCCGCATTCCTTTCCAAGGCCTTCCTTATAGCACTTTTCCTCATCGCTCTTGTGCTTATAACCCAGTTTAACTCTATCCTGCAGGCCGGGATAGTGCTTACATCCGTCATACTCTCCCTCTCCGGTGTGTTCCTCGGGCTTATCATCATGGCGATGCCCTTCGGAATCATTATGACAGGTGTCGGCGTGGTATCCCTTGCCGGCGTTGTTGTAAATAACGCCATCGTGCTCATCGATTATACAAACCAGCTCAGGCAGTCAGGTATGGAGCTTATCGATGCTGTGATTACAGCTGGACGTGTAAGGTTCCGTCCGGTCATGCTTACTGCAGTAACAACTATACTGGGCCTACTGCCGATGGCGGCGGGAATAAGCTTCAATTTTAGGGATCTCAGCTGGGAAATCGGCGCTGAATCCGCACAGTGGTGGGGCTCTATGGCCGTTGCTATCATATATGGACTAGCCGTTGCCACAATGCTTACACTGATAGTGGTTCCGGTTCTCTACAGCTGGGCTGCTACCGGTCTGTTTAAAAAGGTCGCTAAAAATGGCAAATCGGGTTCAGATAACAATAACCTTCCAGTTGATATGGAATAACCAGAGATTCAGCTAGAGCTTGGAGTAATCAGCGCATCCCGTTTTGCTGACAGTCAGGGCATATTCCGAAGAACACAACGCTCCTGTTGTCTATACTGAAGCCGTGTTCTTTAGAGAGCCTTTTGCCCAGGCTGTCCATTTCATCATCGGAAAACTCAACACGTTTTCCGCACTCGCTGCATACCAGGTAACCCTTGCGGATACCTTCGATATCTGCCTCATAGCGTACAGAACCATCGCCTAGATGTAGCTCTCGGGCGATCCCGGCGTTTACAAAGAGACGAAGGGTGCGGTATACGGTGGCGTGCCCTATGGTTTCGTCACGTTTCTTAAGAAGTTCATAAAGCTCTTCGGCTGTAAGCTGTCCTTCCGTATCAAGAAAGTGTTTCAGAATGAAGTCCCTTTGGCTGGTAAGCCTCAGTTTCCTGTCAGAGAGAAAGTCAATAAGCCTCTTTTTGGCTAATGTCTGCATTCTCTTTTTCATAATCACTGCTCGCTTTTTTTTGTGTATTTGAGTTTTGAGCACATGCGCACATCATTGTGCCCTTTATTTATCCGAATTTACCATTATAAGATGCTTTCGGCAATATATTTCGAAAATACGACAGATTGAATCTGAAAGATTATTCAGCATGGCTTGAAAACTTTGGATTGACAAACTTAGTTGGGGAAATAGAATACATAATAAGGAAGACAGATATAATCCGATGGCTAAGATGTTTAGCTATACGGTAGTATATTCATTCAGGTGTAGGAAATGGGCAGATTGTTTAATCCAGAATGCGAAGAGAATGTCCTCTCCCAAACAGGCAGAGGTGAAGAATGCGAATTCAGAGGCTTTTGCGAAGACTGCGACCGTAAAACAGCCAGAAGACTGCTCGATATAGGGTTTGTACGCGGCAAACGAATTGAGATAATCGATTCCACGTCAAACGGCGATGTGACTGTTAGCATAGATGGAAACAGGCTCTGCATTTGTAGCGACCTTTCTGAGAAGATGCGCATTGCACCATGCGGTAAAAGAAAGAAAAGAAGAATGGGACTCGGTAGAAGATGCAACCATGAAAACCGCTGTGCCCTGAAAGTCTCCAATGAAGAGGATAAAAACTGATATGATTGAATACATAGACCTCGCCCTAACACTACTTATCGTTGGTGCTGCCTCATGGTACCTCTACTCTAGATACTTCAAAAAATCTGAGAATGAGTGCACCTCCTGCGCCTCATGCCCCTCCTCCGGCTCCTGCAAACTGGAAAATACCATCGAAAGAATCGAAGAAACGCCATTAGTAAAGAAATAACAGCAAAGTAAGTTTTTTATAATTTTCTTGAACAGACATTAAGAGTGCTTTTTCAGAAGCAAGCACCACTTGAAAACCCATTTCTACCTATCTGAATTATTTCACATTCATGGAAAAGTCCATTTATAATATTAATACTAAGGGGAAATTTTTTGGGAAAACTTTCCCCTTAGAATCCCCTTAAAAACCCATTTTGATAATTATTATAATGATTGATGTGTAGTACACTTTCATCCATGAAAGCTTATGCTAATCATACGTTTGAGCTTGAAGCGGATAAAGCCAACATGGATGTTGGCTCTGGAGGCGAAGCTGAATTGGGCTCTGCTCAATTCACGCAGCCGGAAGTACGAGAGGGCAGGGTTACCCTGCCCGAACAACGATGGAATTTCCATGGATGGTAAATTCCATATATAATATTAATACTAAGGGGAAATTTTTAGGGAAAACTTTCCCCTTAAGATCCCCTTAAAAACCCATTTTGATAATTATTATAATGATTGATGTGTAGTTCGCTTTCATACATGAAGGCTTTGCCAAGCGGAGCGGCAGGGAAATTCTCAGGATGATGAATTTCCCTGATTATATGGATGGAAAATTCCATACATTAAATGTGATGAATAAAAAGGCTCCTGTAAAGGGAGCCTTTGAGTAATTCGCCTGATAGCATCAAGTAGCAGTTGCGCAGTGAAAAACCTTACTCAGCCTGTTTTCTGCTCAAGCAGTGTGTTTTCACCGGGGTAGATCCCTTTTCTGCGCAGGAACGAGCGGAAGGCAACAACGGCCATATCCTTATACTTTGCTTCGCCGCTGGTGAGTCTTATGTTGCCGTCATCGGTAATAGTAAACTCGGCAACCCTTTCACCGCCGGAATCAGTGACATCCCCCCTGCCTTGGGAGATGCACACTGTCCAGCCTGCGAAGGAAAGTGGGCCTGTTTCCACCTTCGCGAAATCTATCATCTCGTCTGCTACTTGAAAGTTCCCAAAGGGAGCAATTCTCTCCCGTATATTTCATTCAGTATCTGAGCAGCACCTGCATAGATAGCGGACGCACCGCAGATAACTCCCTCATAACCAGCAATAACCTTTATGGTGGGGCTTTCAAACATATCGCCGATTGCGAGAAGGAAGAAGAGGATTGTAAGAAGAAAGAAGACAACAACAGTTGCCATGTTTGTCTTAAAGGTTCCTATGAAGAGGATGAGAGTGAAGAATCCCCAGAAGAAGAGATACGCCGCCACAGCATTCGTCTCCGGTGCATCTGCAAAGCCGAACTTGGGAAGCACAATCATAGCCACAAGGCTTATCCAGAAAAGGCCGTATGATGTGAAAGCAACGGTGCCGAAGGTGTTCTTCTTCTTCCACTCCATAAGACCAGCGATAATCTGTGCCACACCGCCGTAAAAGATACCCATGGAAAGTATCATACTGCCTATACCAAAAAGACCGATATTGTGCAGGTTAAGCAGAATAGTTGTGAGACCGAAACCCATAAGACCCAGAGGAGCGGGGTTTGCAGTTGTGTCTTTGATTATCGTCTCCGCAACGGATGCCGCCTCGGAAACCGTCATTGAAACCTGCGGAGCTTCCGCTGCCGCTTCTGTTACGTTAGATTGTTTTGCCATGATGAACCTCCATTATATTTCTAGCCCTATCCAGCCTTTAAATTTAATATGAAGTAAAAATAAATATGTTTCGGATATGGTTGTATAAAGTATAAAAAAAGACAGTGCAAGAACAAAATAACGTGTTAAAATGAGTTTTGAGCGAATGCGGATATATATACTCAGAGTTTCCTATATATTGATGTACTCTATGTTACTTTCAGTTAAGAGTATAAATGTTCACTATTAACTTTTACTAATGTAAGTGAACAAATTTTATCTGATATGAAAAATATTCATATTTTATGAAAGCTAAACAGGCGATTATCGAAGGAAGCCCATGTTTCCAACCAGCGTTATTTTATAAAAAGTAAAATTATTCCATAAATGGCAAACGGCGGGGTTTCGCAGTGTCGGTATGTAAAATATATAAGAACGTTCTAAAACGGAGAATGATTAGACCTTGTTGTTGATGCGGTAAATTTCAGCCAGAAGCTCCGCCACGACACGGTAGAGGTTTTCGGGGATCTCTTCATAGATGTCAAGGGTTGACAAAACCTCAACAAGGTCCCGATCCTCTTTTATGTCGATATTATGTTCTTTTGCCCGTTCTATTATCTTATCGGCAATAATACCGGAGCCCTTGGCGAGGAGCCTCGGTGCCCTGTCGCTATCCTGGTCATAGCCTAATGCGGCGGCTTTTTTACGGTCAAAGAGCCCCTTTTTTTTCTTCAAGAGCTGCCTCCAGAGATGCTCTGTATCCTTTCCTCAGTGTACCATGTATGTCTGTTTTGAGGTGTGCAAAGGAGAGTGCGCCCCCTGAGTGAACAGTGTAAATATTGTTCAGAAGCATGGCAGTTTTAAAGGAGTTCTCCATATCTTTGTCGGCTGAGGGGAGGAGTCTTGAGGGGCGGCAGATATGTTCATCCCTGTTCATGTCGGTAAAGTGCAGGCAGAAAAAAGATCCGAAGCCTGTTACGCATCCCTTGGCGGGGCTGTTGTCCAGCTCCTCCTGCATAATCTCCCGCACGATATCACCCGAGGCATTGAGCATATCGTAGTCCTTGTCTCTCAGTTCTTTGAGCGTGGCAACTCCACCGATCATGCTGAGCGGGGATGCGGAATAGGTTCCACCCCCGACGATTAGACCCTTTTCGGTTATCGACTGCATAATCTCCTTTCTGCCCCCGTAGAGGCCAATGTTAAGCCCTCCGGCGATGATCTTGCCCATGGTAAATAGATCGGGTCGAACGCCGAGCACCGGCCAGAAACTGCCGTAGCGGAACCGGAATCCGGTGATTACTTCGTCGAAGATAAGGAGCGTTCCGGTGCGGTTACACCATTCCCTTATCATATTTACATACTCACGATCGGCAACAATGCCTCCGCCGGCTCCCAGCATCGGCTCCATAATGACAGCGGCAGCTTTGTCCTTAACCGACTCAAGAAGCCCGGATGTTATCTCCATATTATTATAGGGGAGTGAAAGGCTCAGCTCGCCGCCACCTCTTTTGAAAGGGGGCTTAACATCGTAGGAGAGTTCACTGTTTCCGCCGTGCCATCCCCCTTCGATCTTCAGGATGAGCTCCCTGCCTGTATAAGCCTTAGCCACTCGGCAGGCATACATGGTGGCCTCTGTGCCCGAGGCGGTGAAGCGCATCATCTCAAGCTCTGGGACCGCACTCTTGAGTAGTTCGGCGAATTCGATCTGGTAGCGGTTCAGCAGGCCGTGGTGTACACCTGCTGATTCAGCTTCGGTGAGAGCATCCTTCAGGTGGGGTGAGGCATGGCCAAGGATATTGGCGAAGTGCCCCATCCACATATCAGTTATCCTGTTGCCGTCTATATCATAGATGTATGCTCCATCCGCCCTGTCTGTAACAAAGGGGTACGGGGGATAGCTTCGGATATCGTGGCAGATCCCTCCGGGGAAAAGCTCTTTGCTTCTTTCAAACTCTTTGGCTGATTTTGGAAATTTCTTTCTATACTCTGCTTCTAGTCCCATCGATCATTTCCTTCATGTACTTGGCGTTGAAGGCTCCCCTCCCTTTTTTGATATTACAGAAGGAGACAAAAACCTCTCTGGTGACAGAGGCTATGTTCTCAACACTCATAAGGATATTCTCAAGTTCATGTTTTTTATAGCTGTAATTCAGATCGATGCTTCGTGGTTCTTTCCAGTCAGGGTTTCTTCCGTGGAGACGGAAGTATGAATATCCGTTGGTACCAACGACCTTCATAGGGGGGAACTTGGGGTTATTGGGCATATCGGTTACGACAACACCGATCCTTTCGTCACGGAACTCCTCGGTGTACTTCTCCTTATGCCATGTTCTGTGGGGGAACTCGCAGAATAGGGGGAGATCTCCGAAGTGGTCCCTAAGCATCTTGATCTTATCGAAGTTCTGTCTGGATGCCTCGAAGTTATAGTGGTAGTCCGCAAGCCACCCTTTGATAAGTCCGGCCTCAAGAAGGGGGGCGAAGCCCTCCATAAATTTCTCCTGTTCGCCGAAATGCCCCTTGAGGAAATCCTTGTAAAGCCTAACGGCAAAGGACACCCTCCCTGCGGCATTCTGGGCAATGTGTTCCACGGTCTCCCTCTCCGGTACTGCATAAAAGGGGAACGTCAGCTCCACAAAGTTAAGTCCGAACTCGCCGGAGTAGTAATTAAGATACTCTTCATTCTGCATAGAGCCGGGGTATACCGCTCCATGCCAGTCGTCATGCTTATATCCACTTGTACCGATATATACAGGCGTATCGTTTATTTCCAATGTATTTCTCCTCACGTTTCACCAGAAGGTATGACTTTTTATATGCTAAAGCAAGAAAAATATCAGAAAAATATTGACTTATAACGTTGGTTTTGGTAAATAGTTTGGCTCCCAGTAGCTGGGCAGAGTGTGGTACGAGGTCATTTAAAATGGCAGAAAATGAATCATGCTCAGTTTGTTGGCTCGTTCTGGGAAAAAGTATTGAACTATTCATGCGCTCATAGCTCAACAGGATAGAGCAACGGACTTCTAATCCGTAGGTTGGGGGTTCAAGTCCTCCTGAGCGCGTTAGATGAGAAGTTATTTGTGGTGGGTGTAGCTCAGTTGGTAGAGTACTGGATTGTGGTTCCAGTTGTCGCGGGTTCGAGCCCCGTCACTCACCCTTTTATAATTTGCCTGCGAGTGTGGCGGAATTGGTAGACGCGCTTGACTTAGGATCAAGTGCCCATGGCGTGGGGGTTCAAGTCCCTCCACTCGCACTCTCAGGTATTAGAAAGTCCAGTTAATAAATCTATTAAGCGGGTGTAGCTCAGCTGGTAGAGCGCGACCTTGCCAAGGTTGAGGTCGCCGGTTCGAGTCCGGTCACCCGCTTTTATCTATTTTATCAAGGAGAGTTTATAATGAATGTAGAGGTGAGAGACGCCGAGAAATCCAGGAAAGAGCTTTCAGTGGAAATCCCCGTGGAAAAATTCGATGAAGTATTTGAGGCAGAGTACAAGAAAACTGCCGCTGATGTAGAACTACCCGGCTTCCGCAAGGGCAAAGCACCCCGTGAGGAAGTTCTCAAAAAGCACGGTCACTCCATTAGAGTTAAAGCTCTTGAGCAGGTAATCAACTCCAGCGTCTTTGAAGCTATCCAGAGTGAAGGCATCCAGCCTCTCAGCTCTCCCGACGTACAGGATGTTCAGTTCGAAGAGAACGAGCCCATCAGTTTCAAGGCTTATGTTGATGTATTCCCCGCTTTCGATGTTGAGAAATACTCCGGCTACGACTTCACAAAAGAGCAGGTAACTGTAAACGAAGGGGATGTCGACAAGGTGCTTGATAATCTCAAGCAGCAGCAGGTTTCCTACGAGCCCGTTACCGACAGACCCGTTGAAGACGGCGACAAGGTCGTTATCGACTTCGTTGGCAAGAAGGACGGCGTTCCCTTCGATAACGGAGCCGCTGAAAACTACAGCCTCGATATCGGTACAAAAACCTTCATCGAAGGCTTCGAAGAGCAGCTTGTGGGCATGAATGCAGGCGAAGAAAAGGTTATCGAGGTAACATTCCCCGAGCAGTACCATGAAGAAAGCCTCGCCGGACAGCCTGTTACCTTCGACGTAACAGTTAAGGAGATCAAAGGGAAGAAGCTCCCCGAGCTTGATGACGACTTCGCAAAGGATGTGGACGAGAGATTCGAAACCCTCCAGCAGCTCAAGGATGCCATCCGTGAAGAGCTTGAGGAAAACGCCAAGCGTCAGGCAAACGACAAACTCCTCAACGATATGATCGAGAAGATCATAGAGGACAACCAGTTTGACGTCCCCGAAACTCTCATTAAGGACCAGGCCGAGAAGCTTGCTCAGCAGTCCCTCCAGCAGTTTATGCAGTACGGCATGGACCCCGCTCAGATGGGTATCGATGTTTCCAAAATTGCAGAGTCCCACTACCCCACAGCTGAGAAGCAGGTTAAGGGTGCTCTTATCATAAACAACATCACAGAGAAGAACAGTCTTCAGATATCTGAGGAAGAGCTTGAAAAGGCTGTTGCAGATTATGCTGACAAGGCTGGAATGAGTGTTGAGGACTACAGGGCAGAGCTTGAGAAGGCAAACCAGATTCAAGCACTGCGCAACACGCTCAACACCGACAAGGTAACAGAATACCTTGAGGAAAATAACACTATCGAAGAGGTTTTCATGACAAGCGAAGAATATGAAGCTAAAATGAAAGCCGAAGCTGAGGCTCGTCAGGCGGAAGCCGAAGCTGCACAGCAAAAAGAAGAAGAGTAATAAAGGGGATATACCCCGGGGAGGCTCAGATGGACTCCGCAGCTTATGTACCGTTTGTTATAGAACAGACCGGAAGGGGCGAACGCTCCTACGATATATATTCGCGTCTGCTGAAGGACAGGATCATCTTCCTCGGCACACCCATCGATGACAACGTTGCAAACCTTGTTATCGCACAGCTACTGTTCCTGGAATCGGAGGATCCCGATAAGGATATCTTCCTCTACCTGAACAGCCCCGGCGGTGTTATAACAAGCGGGCTTGCCATTATGGATACGATGAACTACATCAAGCCCCCCGTTTCCACTATTTGTCTCGGACAGGCAGCCAGCATGGGCGCTGTGCTACTTGCCTGCGGCGAAAAAGGGAAAAGGTTTGCTGTACCCAACGCCAGGATTATGATCCACCAGCCCCTCGGCGGCTTTCAGGGACAGGCAACGGATATCGAAATCCACGCAAAAGAAACGCTCAGATTAAAGAAACTTCTTAATGAGATCATCGCTGATAAAACAGGCAAAACCCTCGAGAAGATCGAGAAAGATTCCGACAGAGACTTCTTCATGGGAAGCAATGAGGCTAAAGAATACGGCCTCATAGACGATGTTATCACCAATAGAGGTTGAATTTTATCCTCTTACAGGTATCTTAATTAAGACCTGTTCGGGCGCTTCTCAATTTTTCGATATTCACCCGAATCAGTAAGGGAGAACTAAATGAAGAAAAGTAAAGAATCCCTGCACTGCTCCTTCTGCGGTAAGAACCAGGAGGAAGTAAAGAAGCTGATTGCCGGCCCCGATGTCTATATATGCAACGAATGCATAGAGCTCTGCAATGAGATACTCCGTGAGGATACCATTGAAGAGAGCGAAGACACAGCCCTCAATCTGCTTACACCGCAGGAAATTAACGTAAGGCTTGATGATTATGTCATCGGGCAGACTATGGCCAAAAAGGTGCTCAGCGTTGCTGTGCATAACCACTATAAAAGAGTAATAAACAGCAAAAAGGCGGATGTGGAGCTTGAGAAGAGCAATATCCTTCTCCTTGGCCCCACTGGTACGGGTAAGACACTCCTTGCGAGAACACTTGCAAAGATACTGAACGTACCCTTCGCCATCGCCGATGCCACCACTCTCACCGAAGCAGGATACGTTGGTGAGGATGTGGAGAATGTCGTTCTCAAGCTTCTGCAGAATGCAGACTACGATGTGGAAAGAGCCCAGAAGGGAATCATTTTCATCGATGAGATAGACAAGATCTCCAAGAAGGGGGACAGCCCCTCCATAACAAGGGATGTCAGCGGAGAGGGTGTTCAGCAGGCCCTTCTTAAGATAATCGAAGGTACTGTGGCAAATATTCCACCACAGGGTGGAAGAAAGCACCCTAACCAGGAGTATATCCAGGTAGATACCTCCGGCATACTCTTCATATGCGGCGGAGCCTTCGACGGCCTCGAAGAGGTTGTTAAAAGAAGGATCGGCGAGAAAACCCTCGGTTTCAGTTCCAAGATCGATGAAACCAAGGAGTTCACAAGATACGAAATCCTCAGGCAGGTTCGCCCCGAGGACCTCAATAAATACGGCCTTATCCCCGAATTCATAGGCAGGCTTCCCGTTTACGCCGCCCTTGAAGAATTGGATGAGGAAGCACTTGTACGTATCCTCACAGAACCCAGGAACTCCCTTATCAGACAGTATAAGGAGATGTTCAGCTTCGATGATATTAAGCTCGAGTACACCAACAGCGCACTGACAGCAGTTGCAAAGCTTGCGATAAAACGCAAGACAGGTGCAAGAGGTCTGCGCTCCATACTCGAAGAGGCTATGATGGACGTTATGTACGATGTGCCTTCTAGAGACGATGTTAAGGAATGCGTCATTAATGAAGACGTTATAACATCTATGGCTGAACCGATTCTAATCTATGAAAACGATAAGAAGGAGACGGCTTAAGGCCGTCTCTTTTTTTCACTAAATCTTCCAAGAGGTGAAGAATGAGCCTCAAGGAACAATATTCAATGATCCCGCTTCGGGATCTTGTCGTGTTCCCATACATGATTGCTCCTGTCTATGTTGGCAGGAAGAAATCCGTTGAGGCGATCGAGGTCGCTGAAAACACGGATAAGCTGGTATTCCTTACACTCCAAAAAGAAACAGAGATGAACGAACCGGGCTGGGACGATCTCCATAAGCTCGGTACGGTTGTGCGCATATTGCAGGTTCTCAAACTCCCAGATGGTTCTGTGAAGCTACTTGTGGAAGGTGTCCGCAAGGCTAAGATGAGCAGGATATACGAGGAGCCGAACTGCCTGTATGTCGATGTTGAACCCGTTGAAGAACAGGATGTTGTAGACAGCAACAGCGAAGCACTTATCAAGTCGCTCCTTGGTGCATTTGACGAATACGTTAATGTCTCCGGCCGTGTGGAGCCCTCCATAGTTTCTTCCATCATGGAGATAGATGAGCCGGTAAAGCTCTCATATATGATTGCCAGCAATCTCAAGGTGAAGAATGCTCAGTTGCAGGAAATACTGGCAATAACAAGTATCAATGAGCGCATTGAGGCGATCATTGAACTGATACACACAGAGCTTGAGCTCATCCGCATCGACGAAAGGGTTAAGGAGAAGGTTAAGAGCCAGATGTCCAAGGCCCAGCGGGAGTATTACCTCGGCGAACAGCTTAAGGCGATCAACAAAGAGCTTGGCCGTGGGGATGACTTTCAAGCGGATACCGATGAACTCGCCGAAAAAATTGAGAAAGCTAACCTCCCTGAGGATGTGAAGGAGAAGGCGGAGCACGAGCTCAAGAAGCTTAAGCTTATGCCCCCCATGAGCAGTGAAACCACCGTTGTCCGCAACTATCTGGACTGGATAACAAGCCTACCCTGGGGGGAGACAACTGAGGATAACCTTGATATATCTCGTGCAGAGGAGATCCTAAACAGGGATCACTACAGCCTTGAAAAACCGAAGGACAGGATTCTTGAATACCTTGCAGTTCAGATCCTCTCAAAGAGACTTAAAGGTCCCATCATATGCTTCACAGGACCTCCCGGCGTTGGTAAAACATCATTGGCAAGATCCATTGCGGAGAGTATGGGTCGTAAGTTCGTTCGTATGAGCCTTGGCGGGATGCGTGATGAGGCCGAGATACGAGGTCACCGAAGAACGTATATCGGCGCCATGCCTGGCAAGATGATTCAGAATATAAAGAAGGCTGGCAGCATGAATCCTGTCTTCCTGCTGGATGAGATAGATAAGATCGGTGCAGACTATAGAGGTGATCCATCCTCCGCACTGCTAGAGGCATTGGACCCTGAACAGAACTCCTCCTTCATGGACCACTACCTTGAAGTTGAGTTTGACCTCTCGAAAATATTCTTTTTGACCACAGCAAACACCACAGACACGATCCCCAAAGCACTGCTGGACAGAATGGAGATCATCCGTGTTCCCGGTTATACGGAGAAAGAGAAGTTCCGCATCGCAAAGGAGTTCCTACTCCCGAAACAGCTTGAGGAGCACAGTGTAAAGCCGGAACAGCTCCATATAACCGATGCCGCCATCACCGATATAATACGCTACTACACAAGGGAAGCTGGTGTAAGAGGGCTTGAGCGTGAGATAGCCTCCATCGTCCGTAAGGCGGCAAGGCGTATCGTCCAGAAGAACGTTAAGAAGGTTCGTGTGAACGGTAAGACCGTTGAAAAGATGCTGGGTAATCACCGTTACCGCTTTGACGAGCTTAAGGAAGATGAGGGTACAGGTGTAGCTACAGGGCTTGCATGGACCCCCTACGGCGGTGATATCCTACAGACAGAGGTGACAGCCTATCAGGGTAAGGGTAATCTCCAGATAACAGGAAATATCGGCGATGTAATGAATGAGTCCGCTAAAACTGCTCTATCTGTGATAAAGAACCGAGCGGACAGGTTCGGAATACCAGCGTATAAATTTACTGATTTCGATATCCATCTCCACGTACCCGAAGGTGCTGTGCCAAAGGACGGTCCCTCAGCGGGGATCACTATGACAACGGCACTACTTTCTGCGCTTGGGGAGATACCAGTTAACTGCCGTATAGCTATGACTGGCGAGATCAACCTGCGAGGGAAGGTGCTCCCGGTGGGCGGGATCAAAGAAAAGGTCTTAGCCGCTCACAGAGCGGGTCTCAGGGAGGTTATACTCCCCGGTGACAACAGAAAGGACTTGACAGAAATCCCCTCAGACGTTAAAAGTACTACCCGGTTCCATTTCGTTGAAGATATCGACGAGGTGCTGGAGACCGTATTAATCAAATAAAAAGGATGTGATTACATTGGCTACAAACGCAGTTGTTAGAGTTGAAGGCGATAACGTAGATTTCGCTCTCAAACTCCTCAAGAAGAAGGTAGAGCGTGAGGGTCTCATCAGAGAGATCAAGAAGCACACCTTCTATGAGAAGCCCACAGAGGTTCGCCGTAAAAAACTCCTCAAGGCTAGGCGTAAGCAGCAGAAGCTTCAGCGTAAGCTTCAGGAAAAGTACAAGTACTATTAAAAAGCACTTGTTCTAAAAAGTATATAAAGGCTCCCTCAGGGGAGCCTTTTTGCGTTATTAATTAATATTTCAAATTTGGCTTGGGCTGATTTAATTTATGGAATTTACCATCCATGGAAATTCCATTGTTGTTCGGGCAAGGAAACCTTGCCCTCTCGTACTTCCGGCTACGTGAATTGAGCAGAGCCCAATTCAACTACGCCTTCAGGGCTTCCATCCTTGGAAGCCTTTTATATATATCAACCTTTAAAAAATCTTAAAATGGGTTTTTAAGGGGATCCTAAGGGGAAAGTTTTCCCTAAAAATTTCCCCTTAGTCTTAATTATATCTATAGAATATACTCTCAGCTTGATTTCTTATTCAAACATTACAGATATATCACATATGTATATCGACAATCTCATACTCTGAGGTTATATTTCTCATATGTTTAAATTCATCTTCCGCACTCTAGCGATTTTCATATTGCTGATCATCATTGGTCTCATCGTAGATTCATTTCGTGATGAGCCCGTAATCGGCAAGAGTCTCAGCAAGCTCCTTGTGCCGTTTAGGGAGCCTGAGGTAGTGCAGCGGGATGTACAGGATAATGCCACCCCGCGCCCGGCTCCTGACCCTAGGGATCTGAACCGTCAGGAGGAACAGCTTTTTGATGCCATTAAAGGTGGGCGTGTAGGTGAATCCAGACAGCTTATTTCCGGAACTGAAACACCTGAGATAAAAGATGAAACGGGGCGTACACCTCTTATGCTTTCGGCAATGTACGGTGAGGAGAAGGTTGTGCGTGAACTTATCGCCAGCGGGGCTAAGATCAACAGCCGTGATGATTCGGGCAACATGCCTCTTACCTACGCAATCAAGAGCGGCAATAATGCGATAACCGAGCTCCTGCTCACCCACGGAGCCGATGTTAATGCACAAAATGATGAAGGACTCACCCCCTCCCACACAGCTGCCAAGCGAAACCGAGAACAGGTTATCAACATGCTCCTTGAGCGTGGTGCAAACGTAAATATAGCCGACAGTGAAGGTAAGACGCCCCTTATGCTCGCATCGAGGTATGGCTACTTTGATACAGCCGCCACACTGATAAAGGCAGGGGCTGATGTCAACGCTACCGACACCGAAGGCACAACGCCTCTGATGTTTGCCTCCGAACATGGTAATCGTGATGTTGTTATGGCGTTGTTAGCGTCGGGTGCTGACCCTATGAGAGCGGATAATTTCGGGAACACTGCATACAACTACTCTAAGATGTACGGGCATGACAAGGTGACGAGGCTTCTCGTCAAGCAAATGAATTAAAACCGGCAGATTAACTAGACCTGAATGAAGGAGGCAAGCCCTCTATAGGTTTGAAAGACCGCAATAAAGCCCAGGACAAGCTTCATCCATATGCCGAGGAAACGCCCCGCAAAGGTCGCAAGTCCCCTTCGGGCGGCCTCTCTCGTGTCGGAATACTTCAGATATTCGTAGATCCATGTACCGGCAAAGGCCCCCGCAAAGGTTCCAAGCACAGCCCCGAAACCGAGCAGCAGGGACGCACCCATTATGCCGCCGATAATTGAGCCTATGATAGAGGCGATGAAGCTGGCATTGGATACCCCATAGCGTTTTCCGATATAGTACGAAGCCAGAAACTCGATAAGCTCCCCCATCGCCACAGTAAAGCCGATCCACATAACCGTCTCCCATGCGATCCTGTCTCCGAAGGCCCAGAAAACAGGGATAAGCAGAGCGGCAATATTTCCCGGCAGACCAAAGAGGTTCACTAGGACAAAGCTCAGCATTATCAGTAACGAGATCGCCATGAAGAATTCAGGCACACCTTCCATCATATCTTAATACCCTTAACAACCGTTTCTCTTGGGAGCCAGCACGCCTTAACTCCGAAGTTTTCAGTGCAGAATGCGGTGTACTTCTCAAGGAGTTCGTAGTCATTATTGTCGTTGCTGACATGGGCGAAGACCACCGACGAGAGCCCGTTGCCGGAAAGCTCACCGGTGATGCGAACTGCATCCTTATTTGACAGATGCCCCTTATTGGAGAATATGCGTCTTTTGAGATATTCGGGGTATGACCCTTCGCTGAGCATGTTGTCCTCGTAGTTCGATTCGAGCACAACAAGATCCGTTTTGTGCAGATTCTCCATGATATAGTTGCCGGCGTAGCCTAGATCTGTAAGAAATGCTGCGCTTCTCTCGCCGAAGTCGAAGCGGTAGGCCACTGGCTCACTGCTGTCATGGGTAATCCGGAAGGGCTTCACGGCGAAGTTATCGAGTTCATAGTTGAAGTCCGCATCCACAATGAAGTATGAGGATACGTCAAACCCCTTGCGCTCAAGCTCCTCCGCTGTTCCCTCGCTGGTGTATATATCGGGCGAGTAGCGGTTTATAAAGGGCTTAAGCCCTTTGACATGATCCGTATGTTCATGGGTTATGAAGAGGGATATATGCTTGTCGTAGAATGCATCTTCACCGCATGCCCGCACAGCCTTAACAGGTACCCCCACATCCACAAAAATGATCTGATCGCCGTGTTCTATGTAGTAGCAGTTCCCCGAACTTCCGGAGGCGACAACGTTGAGAGTGGGGGTCATAGGATTCCCTCGTACCTACGGAGAAAGCCTGCCGACTCAAGAAGGACAGCACCGAAGGCCATAACAAGGGCTACCTCGGGATGCTCTCCTGCGAAAATAATATAGAGCCATATGGCCGCAGCAGGGAGCCTGTATAGAAGACCGGATTTATAGCTCCAGCTCTCCTGTTTAGGGTAGGAGACCCTGTAAAGAACAAGCATAAGCAGAGCGAGAAGAACGAGGAGACCATCCCATTGCTCGCCAGTCAGGATATAAACGATAAGGAAGGGGTAGACCACGATGAAAACTGTTACCCCGAAAATATAGGTAGCCGGCTTCCAGACAACCCTCTTAAACGCATCAACAAGGGGGGAACTGCCGAAAACGGTATGCTCAACATAGCTTCTGGAGATAAGCACAAGGAGGAGCAGAAGGGCAGATGAAACCGGATCCGCACCAGCATAAAGCACCGCCAGAATCACAGCCCATACGGGTATGCGTGAAAGGAGAAAGGTAAGCATAAAGAACGGGTTTTCCGTAAGGTATCGGCTGAAAACTGCCGCCGGCATTATTCCTCCGCCATCTTCTTTAGTTTATCGAGCATAGAAAGCGCCTCAAGGGGCGTCATCCCGTTTATATCCAGATTCTTGAGCTCGTCCACCACAGGGCTGTCGTCGAATACAAGCATAGGCTGAATAACCTTGCGTTCCCTTGCGGCGGTTCTTGCGAGCTTGGGCTGTCCATCCGCCCCGAACTCGTTCTTTTCCAGCATGGTGAGAAGCTCGTTGCTTCTCTTTGTAACATAATCGGGCAGACCTGCAAGTTTCGCAACATGTATTCCGTAGCTTCTGTCCGCTGTGCCCTCTACAACCCGCCTCATGAAGATCACCTCATCCTTCCATTCCCTAACCTCTGTGGTCCAGTTCTTAGCACCGGGAACGGATGCGGGTATATCCGTAAGCTCATGATAGTGAGTGGCAAAGAGGGTTTTAGCCTTTACCTCTTTCAGGATGTATTCCGCCACGGACCATGCTATGGAGATCCCGTCGAAGGTGGAGGTTCCTCTGCCAATCTCATCGAGGATTATAAGCGATTTCTCCGTGGCGTTACCAAGGATATTGGCTGTTTCCACCATCTCCACCATGAAGGTGGACTCCCCTCCGGCGAGGTTATCGCTTGCGCCAACACGGGTGAAGATCCTATCCAGCAAGGGTATGGAGGATTCGGAGGCGGGAACGAATGAGCCTATATGCGCCATCAGCGCCACAAGGGCACTCATGCGCAGATACGTACTCTTACCCGCCATGTTGGGGCCTGTTATAACAGCCATCCGGCTGTCCGTGTCGTTAAGGAATAGGTCGTTGGGTACATAGGACTCGGGGATATTCCGCTCCACCACGGGGTGGCGCCCACCTTTGATAACCAGGTCCTCATCCTCATTCAGGACGGGGCGTGTGTAGCCGTATAGGGATGCCGATTCCGCCAGCGATATGAGAACATCCATCTCGGCGACTATCTCAGCAGATGTTCTTATCATCTCCGCATAGCCCGCCAGCGTATCACGCAGCTCAGAGAAAAGCGTATATTCAAGATCCCCGAGACGCTCCTCGGCATAAACCAGCTTACCCTCAAGCTCCTTCAGCTCAGGTATTATATATCTTTCTGCGTTAACAAGGGTCTGCTTCCGGTCGTAATAGTCCGGAACCTTGTTTATCTGGGACTTGGAGACCTCTATGTAGTAGCCGAAGACTTTGTTGAACTTGACCTTCAGGTTATGAATTCCGGTCTTTTCCTTCTCCTCTTTTTCGATGCGCATGAGGAGTTTCCGGCTGTCTTTACGTATGGTACGGTATTCATCGACATCCTTATTGTAACCCTCTTTGATGAGCCCCCCCTCTTTGAGGTTAACCGGAGGCTCCTCCACAAGGGCATGGTCTATGACGCTGTGGATACCGTCCAGCGAATCAAAGCCGGATGCGGTTTCTTCCAGGTGCGGGTTACCGGAGCTGTTCATAAGCTCCTTGAGTTGAGGGAAGACGCCAATGGAGTTCTTAAGCCATACAAGGTCCCTCGCACCGCATCTTCCGGCGAGAAGTCTGGCTGTAATACGTTCCATATCGTATACAGATGATAGAAGGTTCTGAAACTCCCACCGGATATCCGAGCGGTATAGAAAAAACTCCACCATCTCCTGCCTGCGCAGTATCTCCTGCCTTTCACGCAGGGGATTGAGCAGCCAGTTCTTAAGCAGTCTTCCACCCATGCTTGTCTTTGTGTGGTTCAGTATGGAGAATAAGGTGCTCCGTTCGCTTCCGTCGTTGCTGTTCTCCACAAGCTCAAGGGTTCTTGCCGCTATGGAGTCAATAACGAGCCTGTTCTCCGGCGCAACGGTTACGGGGCGCTTGAGCCGAACATCTATCATAAGACGCTTGAAGTAAATGAGTGAAAGGGCTAGTGCTTTGGAGAATCCCTTTTTATCAATACCAAGGGACTTTACCGAAGCCGCCTCGTAATGCTCCTGCAGACGTTTTGCGGAGCTTTCGTCGGTGAGCTTTGCATCAACAGTGCTGCATACAAAGCCCTTAATCTCAAGGTCATCCATGGAGATAACCTCTGTGGGGCTCCATCTGCCAAGGGTTTCTGCGGCATCTACGGAGTTCTCCAGATAAACCTCACCTGTGGAAATATCGATGAAGGCTGTGAAATACTCGTTCCCCTCTTTGATAACAGATGCAACGAAGTTGTTCGCCGCAGAGTTAAGGGCGGCATCATCCAGCACCGTTCCCGGCGTTACAACCTGCACAACCCCCCTTTTGACGATCCCCTTCGCCTTTGAAGGATCCTCAAGCTGTTCGCATACTGCGACGTTCTTTCCCGCTTTGAGCAGTTTAACAAGATAGGGCTGGTATGAGTGATACGGGATTCCGCACATCGGTATCCCCCCATCCTTCTGCTTATCTCTGCTGGTGAGGGCAATACCGAGGATCTTCGATGCATCTTCGGCGTCCTGGCCGAACATCTCGTAGAAATCCCCCATACGGAAAAAGAGGATGGTATCGGGGTAGTTTTTCTTTATATCGAAGAACTGCTGCATCATCGGGGTGACTTTGCTCATCACACCCTCCTTATGCAATCTGTCACAATTTCCTCAATGTATCCCTGCCGCCGCATCCGGGGCAGAGCTCATGATCTTCATTAAATCGTTCGCCGCACTCCCTGCATCTGTAGAGATCGTGGCTGAAAACATCGAGCAGAACGGGCTCTTCAATGATCTCCGCATAGGTCCGCACCACGGCGGTGTCGTACCCATGGTTTTTCATGTAATAGTCGAGTATCTCTATCGATTTATCCCTGTTTTCCTTTTTCAGGAAATGCCCTGCAGCGTATACATATATCCACTGGTTTGAGCTTTTTGCCGCTATACGTGAAAAAACGAGCTTGTGCAGAGCATCGACCTCACCAGCCTCGTAGTAAAAGGCCTCAAGCTTACCCATATCCTCGTAGCTTTTAACAAGGTCACGCCTTACTATCTCCGACGCCTCGTCAACCGCCTTCTGCTTCTTCTTCCGTCCTAGGTAGTGTCTTGCAAGTTCAAAGCGTGCCTCGGTGCAGTTTTCATCAGCCTTCAGAGCCTTGCGGGCGAATTTAACCATATCCGCCTCGTTCTCTCCCCTGTTACCAAGGGCTAGCTTAAGCCAGCACCTGGCCGCATCTGCACCGTGTCCACCCATCTTTTCCCAGAGTTTGGCCGCCTCTTCGTATCTCGCCTGATTCTCCACAGCAGAGGCTCTGAGCCATGCGGCTCTTTCGGTATGCTCCGCACGATGGTAGTTATCCTCAACGCATTTGAAATCACCCGCAGCGTAGTAGTCCTCCATTAGTTCAAGAGCCACCAGACGTGCAAGCCCACGGTCCAGATTCTCCCATTCAAGGATACTGTTGTGCACATGAACAGCCCGGGCATGATCCCCGCGCACCCTCATCAGGACACCAGCGGCAAAGTATGAATCCACCGAGTTCGCATCCTCAAGAGCAAGTTCTTTCAGGGTCTCCTGGGCTCCTTCTATATCACCATTTATAAGGCTTAACCAGGAGCGGCATTTCAGCATATCCCTGTTTACACCTTTCATTTCTTTTCGCCGCCTTCCTCTTTTTCGTCGCTCATAAGGGGGAGGTTGCGAAGACGCTTAATCTCCCCTTCGGCTGTTTTAAGCTGTTTTCTGCAGTTCCTCAGCTGGGAGGTGAGCTTGAACCTGTCGAAAAGATAGAATATTGAGGCTATCACAATCCCCACACAAAGAGAGACCAACATAACCACAAAGAGAGGGACCTCTCTGGAGGGGGTCTCATAGAAATACTGTACGCTAACCACCTGATTGTTCATCACTGCGAAAAGCACAATGGCGATAACCATAGCTATCTTGAGAAGATTTCCAATAAATTTCATCAAGCTGTCTCCTTCCTGAAACCTTCGAGAAGTTTGTCGTAGGTTGCCGTAATATGTTCTGAAATAACCTTTGTTTCCCCCACAGCGGGCATGAAGTTTGTATCCCCCACCCAGCGGGGTACTATATGGAAATGCAGGTGTTTGTCTATCCCTGCACCTGCGGCCTTTCCGATATTGAAGCCTGTATTGTATCCACCGGGGCCGAGGGTATTGTCGAAGACTCTAATACTCAGCTTTGTGAGGGTCATTATCTCAAGGAGTTCCTCATCTTCAAGGTCGGTAAAAACACCCGTATGTTTGTATGGAACCACCATTAGGTGGCCGTTGTTGTAAGGAAAAAGGTTCATGATAACAAAGGCTTTCTCACCTCTGTGAAGAATAAGGTTGTCTCTGTCGTTCTTCTCAAGGGGCTTTGTGCAGAATATGCACCCCTCATCCCTCGCTATACCTGTTATATAGGCCATGCGCCAGGGAGCCCAGAGCCTGTCCATCGTTTCTGACATTATCTTGCCTCCAGTTCGGAGATAACCTCTCCGATCGGGTTGTGGATAACCAGCTGGGCCATGGTGTCATAGGGTGTGGGCATATTGTTGATAATAACCACCGCCGCACCGGCACTCTTTGCATATCCTGGCATGAGTGCCGCAGGCATAACCGCAAGGGATGAACCGGCCACAACAAAAAGATCGCACTCCATGCTGTCTTTAACAGCATTGTCAATGGTATCGGCGGGGAGCTCCTCGCCGAAGAAGACCACATCCGGCTTTATCACTCCGTTGCAGGAGGGGCAGAGCGGAGGGTTCATACCGTCACTCACCCAGCGGAAGACCTTTTTGGTCGCAAAGCTCATTCCGCATTTCATACAGCTTGAGGTCTCAAGCGTTCCATGGAGCTCTCGAACTATCACAGAACCGGCTCTGGCGTGCAGACCGTCGATATTCTGGGTGATAACGCTTTTGAGTCTCCCCGTCTGCTGCATCCTTGCCATAAAGCTGTGGCCGGAGTTCGGCTGAGCGTTGCGGAAAACATCGTAAAGCGGTGTGAATGTCTCATAGAAAGCGGCGGGGTTCTCGTTGAAATCATCTATCCCAAGCCCCTCGCCTGCGCCCAGATTCCGCCACAGACCAGTACCCGGGGAGCGGTAATCGGGTATACCGCTCTCTGTGCTGATCCCGGCTCCGGTGAAGAAAATAATCCTGCCGGACTCATCAAGCAGTGTCTGCAGTTCAGCTATGCTATCCATTAGAATTTATATCAAATTTTCAATATGTTCTCAAGACTGATCAAGATACGAGCTATCTTCGGTGCAGTTGCAGACAAGGGGGAAGCGGAGCATGAATACCGTTCCTTTGCCCACCTCTGATCTGAAATCTATGGTTCCGCCGCTCTGCTCAACGATCTGCTTCACGATTGTAAGCCCTAGCCCGGTACCATTATGCTTGGTGGTGTAGTACTCAGTAAAGATCCTGTTCTTGGTTTCCTCGGGGATGCCGCCGCCGTTATCCTCAAAATCGAACTCAATCATTTCATCCTTAACCTTGGCACTAAGGCGAACTCTCGGTTTTTTCGAGTTTTCCACCGCTTCCACAGCATTTCTCAGGATATTGATAAAGACCTGCTCAAGCTGGAGAGGGTTTGCATGTATGCAGTAAAGATTATCGTCCATATCAAGCTCGAGGGGTATATCCGCCCATTTCATAAGGGTTCGGTTCACATAAAGGGTTATCCTTTCGATGAAGTCCCGCACATCAATACAGGCAGTGGAATCCTGATCCACCCGGGAAAACTTAAGGGTCTGGTCGATAATATCCCTTATACGCTCTGCATCCAGCATGATCTTGTCGCCATAGGGCTTCGTTTCCGGATGCTTCATCATGAGAATATCCGCATTTATCATTATCGAGTTTAACGGGTTCTTTATCTCATGGCTTATGGAGGCTGTGAGCGTCCCCATGGTCATCAGCCTGTCCGTATGCAGCATATTTTTGTGCATCGAGCTTATGGTGGAGAAGGCCTTGCGGAGGGAATAGACCATATAGTTGAAGAGGGTGGACATTCGCCCGAACTCATCGTTGGAGCTTATCTGCGTCCTGATATCAAGATTATTGTCCGCAACCTCCTGCATACCCTTCTCAAGGATGCTCACGGGGCGGATAACAAGGATATAGATCATCGTAAAAAGGACGACAAATATGAATATATCTGCCACTATCATAAAGGTTCTGACCTCAAAGACCTCCTTGCGCAGAAGGGTTGTCAGCCTTGTGAGATCAATATTTATATTGAGAGCGCCAAGGTACTCACCTTCGTCCACATCGTGGCAGGACTGGCACTTCTCTTTATTTTCAAGTGGTTTATAATAGGAGAGGAACCTTGTGCCGTCGTACTCAAGGTCCAGAAACCTCTCTTCGAAGGTGGCGTTTTTCTTCACCATGCGGAGATACTTGCGGTCGTACATATGCCGCAGTTCCGCAAGAACGCAGGAGAGATCCCCCCGGGAGTTTATGATGTGGATACCCATAATGTTGGCATCCTTCTCCAGGCTGAGCACAAGCTCCTTAACACCCGCCTTGTCCTCCATAAGCATATAGCTGTCCAAAGAGCTTTCCACCAGATACGGGAGGGACTTGATATAATCCTCCGCAATGGTATCCGCCTTCTTTTCAATGTTGCTGGTCAGCATACCGCTTACAACAAGGCTTATTATGCTAAGCATTATAAGCATAACCACAGTTATCTTAAACTGCAGCTTCAGGTATCGCTTCTGCCCCGGTTCTTTCATCGCTTATATCTACACTATTTACACACCCCTTGCAATAAGCTGTAAAAGAGCTTGAAGAAAAACCCCTCTAATCCTAGAATCGATCAATACTAAATATATTAAGGTGGCGGATATGGCAGAACTTGTACGCTTCGGAGTCTCCATAGAAAAAGAGCTTCTGGATGAATTCGATGAAAAGATCAGACAGGAGGGCTACGACACACGCTCAAAAGCTGTTTCCGACCTGTTCAAGGAATTCGTAATAGAGAAGGAGTTCAGCACAGGCGGCAGGATCGCAGGCGCCATTACCATCCTTTACGACCATCACAACAAGGATCTGCTGTCGAAGGTTATGGAGATTCAGCACGAGGTGCATGATGCTGTAATATCCATCCAGCACATACATCTGGATCATGACAACTGCCTTGAGATTATCGCCGTTCGCGGAGATGCTGAGGTTATCAAGGAGCTTTATACATCCCTCAAAACGATGAAGGGTATAAAGCATGCCAGTATAAATGTAACTGGTGTTAAATAGATATTACTCTGCAAAAATTCTTTATATGAACACAAAAACAGTTTATAAATATACAAACTTTTAACCGGAGAGTGGCCCATGGAGGAGCTGATCCGCAAAGCGGACGTCCTGATCGAATCCCTGCCCTACATAAAGCGTTTCTACGGCAAAACCATAGTTATCAAATACGGCGGTCACGCCATGGTGGATGATGAACTGAAGAACGGCTTTGCCAGAGATATCGTGCTGATGAAATACATCGGCATCAAGCCCGTTATCGTCCACGGCGGAGGCCCCCAGATAGGGGAAATGCTGAAAAAGCTCAATATAGAGAGCGAGTTTGTCTCCGGTATGCGTGTTACCGACACCGAAACGATGAATGTAGTGGAGATGGTCCTCGCCGGAAAAGTGAACAAGGATATAGTACGCCTTATCAATAAAAACGGCGGCAACGCCATCGGCCTCTCAGGGAAGGACGGCAACCTTATCCGTGCAGAAAAGCTGATGATGGAGGAGGGTATTGAGTATATACGAACACCCGAAATCATCGATCTTGGACATGTGGGGAAAGTTAAGAGCATTAATGTCGATGTAATAGATAACATTGTAGACCGCCACATACCGGTAATCGCCCCTGTGGGTGTCAGTGACGACTATGAGGCGTACAATATAAACGCAGACCTCGTTGCAGGGAGCATAGCCTCCGCACTCAAGGCGGAGAAGCTTATCCTCCTCACCGATGTACCCTACGTTATGGACAAGGACAAGAACCGCATAGCCACCATAAAGCTGGGCATGGTAGAAGGCATGAAGAAGGACGGCACACTCACCGGGGGAATGATTCCCAAGGTGGATTGCGGTGCGGACGCAGTTAGAAACGGTGTGAGTAAGGCACACATTATCGACGGAAGAACATCCCACTCTGTCCTGCTGGAGATGTTCACCGATCACGGCATAGGAACCCAGATTGTTGAATAACGTAAAGGTACCCGAAGAGTTCATTAGAGACATTATCACCCCGGCATGCGGCGGCGATACGAGGGTTGTGGACGCCTTCCGCAGAACCCCTAGATCAAAATTTATCGATGAGGCTATGTGCCGAAGGCCCTATGTGGATGATGCACTCCCCATAGGCTACGGCCAGACCATATCAAAGCCTTCCACCGTTGCTTTTATGACCCAGGCTCTCGATGTCACCAGCGAGCACAAGGTATTGGAGATCGGTTCAGGCTCAGGCTTTCAGGCAGCCATACTCAGCAGACTCGCCAAAACAGTCTACACCGTAGAAAGGATACCCGAGCTATACCGCAGGGCGATGACCATCATCCGCCGGATGAGCATCACCAACGTTCGCTTCAAGATAGATGACGGCAACCTGGGCTGGGATGAAAACGCACCCTACCACAGGATCATCGCCACAGCCGAGGCAAGAAACCTCCCCAGCGAACTCACAGCACAGCTGGCAGACGGGGGGAAGATGCTCATTCCCCTCAACGGCAACATAGTCCTCGTAACCAAAGAGGGGGACTCCATTAAAAAAGAAAACATTGCTCCATGTAGTTTCGTGGACTTTGTATGCGAATAACAAAACATGGTTTTCAGAACTGATCAACTTCGTTAATCGTTTTTGTATATTTAAAATATTGAATATAAAGTATTTATGTAGATTTTCTGTCAATTTTGTCAAACTTTTCTAATTCGGACAAATTAGTTACTTTTCCCCTTTCATTTTTAATAGAACCACGTTAAATTAATGATCGTGAGAACGATTTGCGTCATAGGAGCTGCTGATACTGATGCTTTAGCCGGGTCTGCCTCTGCAACCCAGAAGGAAAGTCCTTCTGTTTGCGGGTCTGATTCAGTTTTAGCAGAGGCCGCCTACAAGGTTGGTGCCTTGGCAGCCGAAAGGGGCTTTGCAGTTCTCACAGGCGGACGCACAGGCATCATGGAGTATGCTTCAAAAGGTGCCCGGGAAAACGGCGGTATCACAGTGGGGGTTATCCCCGGCTACAAAAGGGAGGAAGCTAACCCTTTCTGTGACATTGTAATACCCACCGGACTTGGGCACGCCAGAAACGCACTAGTCGTCTCCTCAGGCGACATAGTAGTTTCAATAGGGGGTGGTATGGGAACCCTTTCTGAAATCGCCATCGCTCTCAAGATGGATAAAAACCTTATCAGCTTACACTCGCCCTATGCCCACTCAGCAAACTTCACTGATCCTTCAGGTTTTTTTAATCATTTTATTCACCAAATGGAGTCCTTATGATTAACGATGAAACTTTACCAAAAACCGCACTTGATGAACCGGTCGTTGCCGAAGAGGTAAAAAGCGACTACAACTCTGATGATCTTGAAGTTTTTAAGATCTATCTGAATGAGATCTCCCGCTATCCTGTACTCACGAGAGAGGAAGAGGTGGAACTCGCAAAGGGGATTGAAAACCTTGATGAACGCTCGAAAGAGATGATGATCAAGTGTAATCTCCGCCTTGTGGTATCCATCGCTAAAAAGTACATCAACAGAGGCATGACCCTCGTTGACCTCGTGGAAGAAGGGAACATCGGGCTTCTCAAGGCTGTGGAAAAGTTTGACTACACCAAAGGATTCAAATTCAGCACCTATGCCACATGGTGGATTCGCCAGGCGATCGAAAGGGCGATCATAAACCAGTGCCGTATGGTACGTATCCCCGTACATATGTCTGAAAACATCAGCAAGGTTCTCAAGATGCAGGCAGAACTTCAGCAGAAGATCGGCAGAGAACCCACTATCCTCGAGCTCTCCACTGCATGCAAGATGTCTCTTTCAACGCTCAAGAAGGTTTTCGATGCGATTAAGCAGGATACCTCCCTTGATATGCCCGTTGGCGGCGACGAAAGCAGCACGCTCCACGAATTCATCGCTGATGATGAAAAATATCTCGACCCATATATGAAGATAGAGTCCGAAAGCAAGAAGGACACTATCCTTAAATGGCTTACATACCTATCAGAAAATGAGAAGGTGATAATCATCCGTCGCTACGGACTCGGCGGAAACGACCCCGAAACCCTTGAGGCCATTGGAAACGATCTCGGCATTACAAGGGAACGTGTTCGTCAGATAGAGAAAAGGGTACTCAGTAAACTGCGTAACCTTCTCAAAACAAAGAATATCACCCTTGAGGAGCTTCTGTGACAATTATCCCCAAAGGGGAACTTGAGCAACGAATTAACAGGCTCCGCAGTGAGCTGACTGGCTTCGATGCGGAATGGAAAACAGCTGTCCTTATGGACAGGATCAACTGCTATTATCTTACTGGAACGATGCAAAACGGTGTCCTTGTCATAAAGCGTGACGGGGACGCCGTTTTTTATGTCCGTAGAAGCTGTCAGAGGGCCATTGAGGAATCAAACTTCCCAGATGTAAGATGCTTCAAAAGCTTCCGTGAACTTGAGATTGAGTCTGGCGGCATCCTGCATCTTGACACAGAAAAGATACCAATGGCCCATTTCTCCCGATTCAGCAAATACCACTCCTTCGATGAAATCCGCTCACTAGATTTTCCTGTGGCAAAGGCAAGGGCTGTTAAGTCCGAACTGGAGCTTTCATTTATGAAACAGGCTGGCGAGATACACCGAAGCGTCCTGGAGGAATATGTCCCCTCCATACTCGAAGTTGGTATGAGCGAATTTGAACTTGGAACAGAGATCCTCTCAGAAATGATGCGAAGGGGTTCTCAGGGGCTCACCAGAACAGGCGGCTATGGAAGCGAGCTCTTTCTCGGTCTTGTTTGCTTCGGCGAAAGTGCGCTTTACCACAACACCTTCGACGGTCCGGGCGGAGTAAGAGGTATCAGCACCGCAGTTCCACTCATGGGCAGCAGTGAAGTGAAGCTTGAAAGAAATATGCCGGTTTTTGTGGATGTGGCTTGCGGAATCCAGGGATACTATACGGATAAGACCTCGATATACTCCATCGGTGAGCTCACAGATGAGGCCTGCCGATACCACGAAATATGTGTTCAGCTCCAGCAAAGGGGTGCCGATATGCTCCGCCCCGGTGCTGTCCCGTCAGAAATATACAGGGAGCACACCGCAGGAGTAGATGCTGAATTCCTCAAAGAGTATAACGGGTTCGGCCTAGGCAAAGTAACATTTCTCGGTCACGGGATCGGCCTGCACGTTGACGAATACCCTGTTATCGCCGAAAAATTCGATGACCCCCTCGAAGAGAATATGGTAATAGCCCTAGAACCGAAACGAGGTATACCCGGACTCGGCATGGTGGGCATCGAAAACACCTTCGTCGTAACCCCCGAAGGCGGAAAAAGCCTTACAGGAAGCCATTTTGATATAATCAGCAAAGGTTGAATGACGACTGCATGATTCCCTGGGAAATATAACCGCAGGGGAGTCTTTTGAAAGAGCGGAAAACTCTAAATATCTACTGCAAGAAAAGATGGACGTTTACAAACACACTGTAAAGAAAGACTATCAATGAGACAAAGTTGATAAGCGAACTAACTCCTATCCTAGTAAAAGAATAGTTTACACTTTCAGGATAAACTAGTTATGATTGTGTTAAATTTATTATTTTATAAGGCCGAAGGAGACGAATTCCACATAGCAGTACCGTTATGATGATTATTATCACTAAATCTCTGCCAATAGAGTCAACACCCCAAAATCGCTTATTTTCTATCTAAACCCTCTTATGCTTATAGACAATAACACACATACACATGAAGCGAAACAAACATCCACTATGTGTCGGAGGGTGATTTTTATTTCGCTAACCTAACATACAGCTGCCTCCGTACTAAGAGGCAGCTGTAAACAGTCGCACAGAACACCAGTCCATTCAGCCGGCAACCTCACCAGTTGATTTCTACGATCTCGGAAATAGTTAACGCATTCGCAACAAGTCCCTCAAGCTCCCATTTTCTAGCATATAAAGCATGGAGATTCTGCAACATCTCAATCTCAAGGAGCTCGAGCTGTTCTCTTGTAGATGTAACAAAAGTGTTATCAAAGATACGAAACTCTGTCGTTTCTCCCGCATCTAAGGTTTTAATAAGACCAGAAAGATTTGCAATGTGTTTCTCTCCGAAATTAACCTCGGCTCCCAAAGCTTCTGATGCCATTGATCTTACCCTCTGGAAATCATCTCTTATTTCAAGCTTTTTTGCATTTTTCTCTGCCTCAAGCCGTTTTGATACTATATCCTCAGGCAGAGGCTCAACTGTATAAGCTTGGCAGTACTTGCCTGATTTTTCGTCGAATATAACTCCTGATTTGGCAACCCTCTCTGAAGCTGGGTTATAGTCAGGAAGCTCATCCTCCAAATAGTAATACCCTTCACCCAGAACAACCTCATCAGGAATTGATGCTGGAAAGGATTTATTCGGGACTGCCCGCCTTATTTCATTCTTACTCTTTAATATTGTAGAATTATCCGGATTGTAAAACATACGACCTCCTTAATAGTATGTGTGTATTATGCCATTTTGACCGCTAGCAACAAGAATGTCCCCATTTGAAACCATACCATATCCCCAGAATGTGTCGTTTTTCGTAACATCAGGCAGATACTCCTGAAGAAATGTGTCTGGATATTCATACAAGTATAGTTTACCCGGGTAATCTGCTCCTCCATATGAGCAGACAATGAACTTGAGGCTGCCGTCTTCTACCCATCTGGCTTTTCTGCCGAAATATTCATAATCAAAAGGAGTAGGAGATGTAGCCTTGGTAGGGGAAGACCAGCTTCCAGACCCTTTGTATCCTTCTTCATAGAAATGATAAACTGCACCTCTGCGGGTGCCGCTTCCATTATCGTAGTATGCTCCAGCCAGAACAAACCTGCCGTCTGAGGAGATATCAACGAATATGCCCATTCTTGAATCGATATCACCACTTCTATATGTAAGAAGATCTGGAGAGTAAGATATACATCCATCTTCTGTGAGCTCGTAAACTCCTACAACTCCTCTCTCAGAGGTGTTTTTATAAAAATCGGCTACTGCAAGCCTCAAACCATCGTCAGATATGGCTACTGAATATCCAAAATTACTGGAAAACCAGTTTATAGCGCCACCGAATACCCTTGTCTTAGTCCATGTGCTTTCTGAACGTTTAAAAATACCAACCCCGTTGCAGCCATACGAGCCAACTGCTACGGTATCGCCATCATAATCCACAGCTACCGAAAAGCCGAAACCATTAGGATTCCAGCAGCTTATTTCAGATGCCGTAAGTGTCGCTTCAAGGATCCAGCTTCCACTCCTATCCGAATAAACATAAGCCTCTTCAACCTGATTATATCCGCCAAGTACAACGGTATGACCATCACCGCTGATCCTTAAGGAGTACCCTAACTTGTCCCCTGAAACAGCAGACGGTGGGCAGAAAAAGTCAATCAGGCTCCATCCTCCTGTAGTTATGTCTCTTTCATATAGATAGAAACCACCTCGCTCAGAGTTGCGGAACCATGCGCCAACAACCATAACCATGCCATCTCTGGAGATGTCAACCTCTACTCCAGTTCTATCTCCATCAATATGAGATTCAACTGTAAATCTATCATCAGCAGCGGAACCATCGTTTGTAAGTATTCCGTCATTGATTATTGCGCCATTGTTTTCGTTTTCATTATATAGCGTATTCACCTCTGAATCTGAAAGTGCCCTTTCATACACACGGATATGATCCACAGTGCCTTCGAATATCTGGGAATGCTGACTAGCGGGGTCAGAGTTTCCTTTTCCTATCCAAAGGGGCTTTTCGGCATCACCATTGAGCTGTCCATCCCAAAGCGCTGCAGCATATTTAACGCCATCCATGAAAAGCACAATTTCAGAGCCGTCATATCTAAAAACTAGGTGATGCCAGTTACTGTCATATGAAAATGATGCAGAACTTGAAATAAAGGTGCAAACTCCATCGACATCTGCCCAAACCCCAGCGTGAGCTGTTCCTGTTTCTTCAAGAAAAATGGCATACCCATATGATTCTGCCCCTGCTGAAAGCCATCTACCAAAAATTGTGTCCAGACCTCCTGTATCGGAGCCTGCACTTTCAAACTTAGCCCACACGGACCAGGTAAACGCACTCGAAGGCACTGTTAATGGAGTCTCAAGATATGCCCCATTTGACAAAGATGCCCCAAAGCCTTCGAATTTACCCGCTGAGTAAATCACATTCGGATCAGAGTATGTTATATGATTGTTGCCTGTTTCATCAAAACCGGAATTATCTTCTAGCTTGTAGAAGGCCACATAATCCGACGGGATAGAGCTCTGTCCACTATGCGAAGAAGCTGTAAATGGCAGAATTGTTTGATAGTTCATCAGAGAATGCTCCCGTGCAATGTTGCTCCGCCGTCATCGGACCAAACTATTAGAAAATTTGTGCCAACTGACTGAAGGATTACGCCCGCTTCTGAGAAATTTGTCGTACTGGTGCCATCACTCTTTCTCCAATGGACTAAGGGGAATGTGATCACAGAGCTGCCGCCATTCTCTACACGGATTACAATTCCCTGGGCTTTGCCAGCGACAAAACCTGTAAAATCAAAGGATACGGAGCCTGCTATTGTGACAGCCTGCCCCCTCCCTTCGGAGTAGTCAAATGTTACGGTACCGCTGGAAACTGTTCCTTTGTTGATAAAATTATCAATCTCATCAACGTGTATCCCTGCAATTCTAGAATCAAGGTCGTTTACTGCATCCTCCACCAGTCCCCAGTTATCATCATGTTCTACAGCTGTTAAAGGAGCCTGCTTCTCATTTACTTTCAATACGTTCAACGGATAACTCGCCATTTTCTCCTCCACATTTTCTTTTATGCGCACTTATTATCACTTCAGAGTTTCTTCTGCTGATTTCGGCAATTAATTTCTTCAAGAACACCAGATATCTACTTACTGAATTAAAATGCTTCATCCTGTTTTCACCATCGATCCAGCAGAGCTCGTCGGAGTGTAAGTCTTCACCGCTCTCAGACCGGAAACTTACCTCATGCACTTTGGCCATAGCCATGACGAGTGCCTTATCGTCAGCATCGTAGGTGTCACCCTCAATAGTAACCCTTTCTCTAAGCTTTCTATTTCGGTTTTGATTAACATCAATTCTGACCAAAGATTTGTCCACAACCCACTTCTTTTGAGCGTGGTCGAAGGACATCTCTTTGGAAGGCCGAGGTGGTTTCTCTGTCAGTTTCCCGTTTTCAATATAATAACTCTTTGGGTTAATTGCCCCGTCAACCTCAAGCCAGCCCTTTAGATACCTTCGGTATATGCTTGCTTCTTTAGCTGTAACTGTTTGAATTTGTTCAATCTTTCCGTTGCCGTCATATTTGATAAAGGTTTTCATTTCTTGACCCCCATAATAACAAGAGACGGGTCGACAATGGCTACTGTAGGCTCATCAGAACGCCATATTAATTTGTATGTATAAGTGGAGTTCGGAGTTATTGTGTCATATGCCACATAGGACATGAAATCAGCGTAGAATGTGTCAATAATCTCTGTTATTTTGATCTCGGTATTATTTTCGTCAACTCTTGTAATATTAAAGCCTGCGTTCCTAGCCCCACTAGCCGAAGTATAGATAATTTGGCCATGCACAGTGATCAGAGCATTCATTGGTTGACTCGAGCTATTAACGACTACAGCTTCAACTATCGTGATGGGATTCATCACATCTGAACCATAGAATGTTCCATCGGAAGATGCATGAACCGGAACGGTAACCGCATTATTAGCAATCTGGAGGGTATCCACAGCCAGGTCGTCAATAATGCCCGATTCCGCTGTTACTGCCCCTGCAGCAATTTTATCCGACACTATAGAGCCATCGGCTATTAGATCCCCCTTCAGTTTAACGGTTGCACTTCCTCCGTCCATAAGTATCTCGAAAGGCCTCTCAAGAGTTCCAGCGTTACTGGGATCAACAATAAAGAAGCTGTCAGCATTGATTCCAAACGCGGAATTAGAGCCGTCATTAAACATTCCAAACCCGCTGATATAGCCGTTTACACCCATCTTGAGGAAGTATTCAGCCTGCAGGTTCCCTGTGTCATTCTCCTGAATAAGCATTGATTCCTGGATGGCAGCCATGCCCGAATTGTTTTCAAATGCCACTTGGGAAATACTTCCATATATAACACTCTCGTATACTCCTTCTTCGTATACTGAATTGGTATCTATGAGGTCTATACGTGACGATAGTGTATCCTCAAGCATGTCTGCGGTCACAGCTCCATCAAGGGCATCAATCAGTTCAGAAGGATCCTGAAGCGTCTCAGTGTACACTCCTCCGCTATCGCTGAAAGGATACCAGCCGGAATAGTTGCCGAAAACATCCTTGGTTCTTGCCCATACATACCTGTGATCAACAAGCTTAAGATTCGTAAATGAATATCTTAGCGACTCTCCCGAATGAACCATCAGTGAATCAGCACGGTTGTTAGTCTCGCTCGCCCATATCTCTAAGGACGAAAAGTTGTTATCGGTAATTACATCTACACTGACATCTATTCCATAAAGTTTGGGCGTATGGGTTATACCAGTGGGATTATTGGGAACAGGGATCTCTGCAGCAAGTATTGTTTCTGGGCCAACATTTCCGGCGGTATCAACGGCAGAAATTGTATAATTCTTGGTGCCATCCCAGTCACCATCAACAGCCAGGAAGCTTTCTCTAATTATCTCACCGTCAACAATATAATGGCTGATAGGATAGGTGGTTCTAGCCGTTAATCCGTTCCAAACCAGAAGCATATTTGCTCCCTGCCTTTTATAACCAAGCATTGTGATTTCGCCGGGAGGAAGCACATCAATCGAAACCTCCAACATTGTTGAAGACTTAACTCCAGCCATATCTACAACATATAGCTGGTAAGCATATGAACCAGCCAAAAGCTTTTGAGGATCAACTAACATCTTCTCAGGATAAGGCTTTGTAGCTATATGAACTGGCTGGCTATTATCATTAAGGCTATACCTCCATATTTCATAAGCTTCAACCCCCTCAATACTGACTGGATGCGTCCATTCAAGGAGGGTTCCATCGTCATGGATATTTGCTACAAAACTCATTGAAGAAAGATCAGTATCTGTAACGCCGTCTGTAGCGATAGCCACCCATAGATCAGAACCATAAGTCGGGTTATTGGATACTCCGTAGTTGGTAATTGATCTTATTGCTATATAGTATGTTTTACCTATTTCAACATTACGAATAACACCGTAATTACCGTTTGTTTCCTCTGCTATTTGCCATCTATTGCCGTCACTTGAATAAAGAATCTGATATCGCTCCACTCTCACAGTAGTAGCCAAATTATTAACCGCAGGAGTGAAATAGACTTCAATATTACTGATGGGTCTTGTTGCCTTTATTGAGATAACTTCCCTTGCTTCGATATTTGTTACAAAAGGAGGTATCACCGTGGCAGGGTTGGCTCCGGATTCGATATCAATATCATCCTCTTTCACCAAGCCTAGCTGAGAGTACTTTGTCTCCTCCACTAATGAATCGAAATCATCTGTATAGATACTTTCATTGTACTCTTCTGCTGTGATCTTGATTGTTTCATCCTTCGCCTTTTCAATGGAAAGGATACGGTACGGCTTTGATTCAATATTAACCTTGCCGAATACCCATTCGTCGCCTGCCTGAATATCAGAAGGCTCTCCCTGTTCACCTGAGTTGCCGGATATTCCTATAGCGTTAGTCGTTGCTGTCGGAGATGAATGGATAAATGTACGAACATACATTACTCCTGAACGTTTCTGAACTCTTAGTGTATAGGTTTCGCCTTCAACCAGCTCTATATCTTCATCAAGCCCCAGGCTGTCGGCAGTGGCTGAAGTTATCTCTCCTCCCTGACCGTATTGGGGTGTATCATGCTGAAGAAGTATCAAGTCACCCACTTGGCAAACAACCGCTTTCCAAGAAGCCTCGAAGCTTACAATCTTCTTTGTAGCCTTAGCTTTACGGAGGGCGAAGGCGACTTCACGTTTTGCTCTTGATTTACTTGTTATACCGTATAGCTGTATATCCTTGCTGTTCAGAGGCTCTCCGATTCTTTCACTATCATATACAGCGATCGTTGCCTGTTTGTAATTATCCTCTTCATCAAGGATTTGAGCTGAGATCTGATTGGGGATAGAGCCTACATCTGTAAAACTTTCCGAGAATGTATCTTCAACAATGCTGCTCATATTGAACAGCTGAACAGGGGTGTCCGCCTTATCAATAACGATTCTTAGCTTATCACCCTCCCATACGGGGGTTGCCCTGCATGTTGAACATATCTTTGCTACAATCTCAGATGCCCTGTACTCTTTATCAAGTACAAGGTTTATTTCAAAGCGTTTGTGTGCCTTTGTTACCAGAGTTCCGTTTTCTTCGATCTCGAAAAAAACCATTTCATCTGCATAGCTTGCAAACTCTCTGAACGACTCGATATCGATCTGCGTGGGCTTAATCCATTTACCGAATCCCCATCGTTTGCTTGTTAGCAATTCATAAAGAATATTTGCAGGGTTAGAGCTCGCTTCTGGAGCAGGAGAATCGCTCGGGAACACACCGGTTTCATCGATATACCTGACATCGCCGACTTTTATTCCACTGATAGTGGCTGATATAGTAGGCATATTACCCGCAAGTGTATCAGTGGCCAGTATACGGACCCCAAGGAGTGCGGTGTTGTTATAAGCAATCTCGGAATCAAGGATTTCCTGAACATAGCCGAGGTATGAATCTGCATTTACCCTAAGGTTATCCTCATAGTCCTCGGTAAGACGAGTAATCCTGATAGTATAGCGTTGTTGTGTTTGAGAGAACTTACACCTTACAGCATAGGTTATCTCGGAGCGGGTTTCCCCTGTTACTTCAAATTCTGAACGATCCTCTACGCTAGTGTCAGGATTTAGAACAGTCGTCCAGTTTTCGGGGATATCCTGATCTTCATATGGCTTGTATTCTAAGCGAAACTTAATCTTAAAAGGTTCTATCCCCCCACTATCGGAGGTTTTAAATAAAGCAGGGAATCTAATGCCTACAACGGCAGAATCTATCATACCTGTAGAAATATATTCTTGGTAATTGCCGTATGTAATTTTTTTGCCGGCAACATTAATATGCTTCTTAATTTCTGAAAACCCACCCATGGATCTTTGGTAGGATTCTCCGGTTCTGGTATTAAGAGAATAGACAGTCCCGCGGCCTCTGTACTCTATGTTTTTAAGAACTGGATAGCTGCGGGGGATGCTGTAGTAATAATCGTTTACCTCTTTAATATACCCCTTAAACCGCAGCTCATACTCACCTTCAGGCATATCAAAACTTACAGAGAAGAATTGGCTTCTTCCAGAAACTTCTTTTGTGCCAGCATTAATCCAATCTGTGTCTCCGATTGTTCTACATTCAGCAGAAATATATGCCTTAAGAGGTACCCAGCAAGAATTAGTATAATACTCACCCTCGTCATACTCTTCCCAAGTCACTTCTCTTTCTAAGCCTTCTTCAATAAATAAATTGCATGTTACCTCAGAAAAGGTATGAACACCAAACTCTCCCTGGGGCTGCACAGGGTCAGTATGCTGAGTGTCTGACAAAAGTTGTTCAATTGGATATACCTGGCTTGCCTCAACGGTTTCCAGATATTTTATGTTATTGTCTCCGACATATACCTCGTCTTCGCTAATACTTCCCACTTCTCCCTCTGACAGAGCAATGAGCACATTCAAATACTCCTTCTCAAAAACACCACTGTCTTTTTCTCCATCAATAAAGGCCTCAATAACTGCTCCGCCAACTCTATGTCTGCCGAAAACAGCAGGAACTACGTTACCCTCCCCAACCAGGTTTCTTATGCCGTCCCAAGAGTATGTCCTGGAGCCGGCAAACTCATCCTGTATATTATTAGTTGGAACATTTGGGGTGAACATACCTGCCATCATGCCCACAGCAGTTCCTGCAAGCATTGATATACCCGCTGTGACTACGTGAATTCCATTTGGATTGCCCATAGCTAATAAATAAGCACCACCACCTATGAGCGCAACGCCTAGGGCAAACGATACCATTGTGCCGTTCTCGCCCTTTATATCATTGATAAATATGACTTCGTCATAATCATTGGGTTTGTCTTCCCATTCAGCGGTCTTGCCTGATATAACCGGGATAAAATCTTCCCTGTTGTACTCCGTATACTCATCGAAAAGCTCCCCGCAGGTCTGACCGCAATAATCGACCTCAATTTCTTTGCGGTTTGTCCTATCAAGTGCGTTGGGAACTATCTTTATCTGCATTTTTTGCTCTGTAGTATCCATATGCCTTACCCTTCCAAACACCTAGTTTAGATACAATTACCCCATGACCTCTAATGGAGTGTATGAACCTGTTTTTACCTAAATAAACTCCAATATGATCCGGTATATCCGTCTTTGTTCCGAACAGAATCAATTCGCCAGCCTTCGGCTGTTCAACACGCTCAAACTGCTCATAAATGTGTTCAATTATCATCCCTCCAAGTTCCGAATCATCGGAATACTGATAATCAAACAGTTTAATCCCCATCTCTTCTTTCAGAATAAGGATTACAAAACCCCAGCAATCTATACCCGAACGATCCCTTCCTCCTGAGAGATACGGAATCCCAAGATATTTAGATATAGAAATGGGACTTGAGCAACGCAGGGAATCCTCCGAAATTTACCGAATTACCAAAGGCCATGCAGGCCTTCAGAGTTTTACCGCACCGAACATCAGGATCAGCAGTATAGTATTTGCAATTAGAGTCCTTGAACTGATGCTGGCAATACTGTGTGAACATCCTTCTGTTTGGAGCGGTTATATTGTATAAATCAAAACCCAGAGCCAGGGTAAATGTGGCAACATCTTTTCTGGCAGTTGCGTTCTTTATCCTATAGCTTCCTCTGATCTCACCCTTGATATTCCCATCCACATCGGAGAATAGTTGCGTGACGGTAACCGTTTTGCCTAGTATGTTATGGTTCTCAAGGTAATACTGTATCTGTCTGTCTGCATTACCAATTGAAAGGCTTACGGTGTTCGTCTCCGAACCGGAAGAGCTTTTCAGACCATCATGGGTTATTGCGTTGCTGGAGTATATTTTTCCACCGTAGTCAATATCCTCATCACAGTCGGTCATCCGGAGGAACATCCCGTCAGCGTATTCAAGCTCGTATAGGTGATGGATCAGTAGCTCTTCGCTGTTTATTACTGTGTTATCTCCACCGGTGTTTATTCTCAGCATTCTATAACCCTCGCAGTAAGGTTAAAGGAGTAAGCATTTGCATGGTCTATACTTAAGCTATCCTCAGCAAACCTAACAACGTAGACGAGATTATCCACGTGATTGGCAAAGTAGAACTTCCTAAGACTTCCATGTCTATCCTCATGAAAAGCAATTATCTGGTCCCTCTCTTCAATGGACAGGTTATAATGCTTCAGTTCGAATTCTTTCTTACCCTTCTTCCAGTTGCTCATTCTCTGTTCGTTTCCTCGCTCAAAGGTTGCAACAGTGGTTTTGTGCCTTATTGTGGTTACGGTTATCCTATTCGGTTTCAGCGGGTATGTATCTGCCATGTTCCCCTCTCATATAATTACGTCTTTGACTGAATTGAATGAAATTATGCGTAAGCCTTAATAGACTTACGAACCTGTCCGTTGTTTGCTATGTCCTCTGTTACAACATCTTTAATGGTCTGTCTCAGTGCAGGAAGTGCCCGCATTACACTCTTTTCATCGCCGCCGTTGATGGTAATGTTGTTGTGCATGTTGATACCGCCGGACTTCTGTTCCTTGACCCATTTAGTGGTGTTTTTATCGAGTACTGTTTCACCCTTTTCGAGGTAGTAAGTGCCCGTATCCGGAACATCTTCCCAGCCGTCGTGGGCCTGCCCCACAGGGGCTCCTCCGCCGCCAGATTCGCTGTCGCCGCTGGAAAGCATATTCCCCGCCTTGAAGCCTGCAAGAATGGAAAGGATTGCAGGAACGCCACTTAAGGCCGCCGATGCAGCTTTGCTGTGTTTTGAGTCTCCTGTAACAAGAAACATGACGCCATTATAAGCGGCCTCCATAAGTAGATGTGTAACCTTCTGCATTGCGAAGATCTCTAGCCCTTTGGCCATCTCGCTTATCATCGCTCCAGTGTCCAAAGTCCCTGTTTCAAAAAAGCTCTGAAGATGTTTTTGACCGATATCCTTCATCTCTGTGAGGGCGCCATCTGTTGCCTGAAACACCGGATCAGCCTGTCGTTCTTCGGCCTCCTTTCTCTGTTCCAGATCAGCCAGTTTGTAATCCTTAATTTCCCGTGCCGCTTCTATGACCCTCGGATCTCCTCCTGATCTACGGGCAGTCTCACGCATCTCTCTGTGGATCTCAGCCTTCTGCCAGTCATAGCCGTCTCTTTCGCCGTAAAGCTCAGTGAGTCTTATTACTTTCTTTTCACTTTCGATACCTTCCAGAATTTTTTCTACATCACTGGAACCTTTTTTTCCTGCACCAGGCTCAGAGGCTATGTCAAAGAAACCATTTTCGTCGCTGTCACTGGTGGTTATAGGGGCACCACCCCCATTTGGTGCGGGGGGATAGGGGGTGTGCTCAATGTTATTAATAGCTTGCAGGATTTCATTGAGTTTACTAACGATGCTTTGGATATCTATGATGTAGGCTGGTTCAACCTCGGGCATGTCTTCTTCACCCAGAATGACCTGGGAATCATTGACATTTGTCTCGGCATCAGTAGTTTGAAGCTTTTTTGACCCTGTGCCATCCGTTACAGTTTCTTGATAGCTTTTAATGACTTCATCGAGCTTTTTGGTTACAACAGATGAGGTAACATGAACGTCATGAATTCCTGCCAGTTTTCGATCAATCTCAAGTTTATTATTATTTCTACCCGAGCTTTGGTCCAATCTAGACAGTGTTTTTGCGTCAGGATTGTCTGAGTTATTAACCAGTGATTGATTGATTTGTCTTAATATCTCATTAACAATAACCTGTCTTTGGTCTGGATTTAGTCTCCCAGACTGTTTTTCAAGAATTTCCGCAACATTCATACTATCAAGATTGATCCCTGCATTTTTCAACTTTTCATAATCAAATGTCTCGATATTCTTAAAGAATTCTAAGTATAGATCTTTCATGTTTTTGATATCGTTCTTGTCTCCATAATCGGATAGGTACTTTGTAACTGAAAATATATCATCATATGAAAACCCTAATCTTAGTGCCTTGTTCGCATACTCATATGGTTCGTTAATTTGCTTTTCTGTAGCGTCAGATATATCTTTGAGAACTTGGGTCATTGAGAGCCCAAGTTTCTTTATCGTTTCTTCTAGTTCACCAAGACTCTGTTCGCTAAATCTTATTTCATATTTATTAGGGTCAGCTTCCCAGTCTTTATTTACCAGGAACTGGATTCCATTAAATAATACTTCTATAACTATTTCTTTAACTATTCCTGCAAGGTTCATCGATGAAGCTATTTTCATCATTTTGCCTGCAGTATTTACAGTTGCTTTTGCAGTACCATCTCCCATCTCACACCCCCACTTTCATTGAAAGGCAGGCGGGGGCTGATTTCTCAGCAACCCCTATCCCTTTTCTTCCAGCCGGTTCAGTCGTTATTCCCTTGCGTTTTCTTTTCATCCCTCACCCTCTTAAACTCAATGGCATCCTCAATAGCCCTGGCATCTTCGCCTTTAATCACATCCATCATCAGCGTTCGCCATCCAGCCATGATTTCACCGGATGGATCGCTTGCGGCTGCATTAGATATGGCTCTGTGCCTGCTTTCATTGACGGTGATGTACACTATCTGCCGGTAAAGCCGGAAGAACTGACCGAGCGGGAGACGATCCAGCTCGGCCATTGATAACTGATAAAACCTCAGAATAGAGCAGTAAACAAAGTCGTAATCGTATTCATCTGCTTCCTTTATTGCCCGTTCTGCTCCTCTTCCTTCCCCCCTTCCTCCTTCTGCTTTGTCGAATTCTCGATAAGCTGGTTGGGGTCATAGCCCTGTGCGGTTAGCATCAGCGCATCGATAAGCATTCCCGGAAACTTTTCCAGCCTATCGTGGGGGATGTCTGTACAGCTTTTGAGGATCTCCACATACCTCTCCCTTATGTCGAAGGATGAGGGATTGTCCTCATGGTACTTTTTAAGCTGAAGACTTTCGATATGCGGAATCCCCCGCACCTCGAACTCCTCGCCGTCGATCTCAACCCTGCATACAGTATGAAAACTGTTCAGATTGATTACTTTCATGCTGTAACTGCGGGATCGCCGATTCTGTAGAGCCTGTCGGACTCATCACTCTCAGGAAGCGCCTCGAACTTAACGGACATAATGGAGATGTCGTCCTTCTTATAAAGGAGCTTGAGGCTCTCCATCTTAGGTGCCGCCCTGAAAAGGGTGAGCGTGTCGTCCACTTTGCCGCTCTTAGGTGTGCAGGTGAGAATGTCTGCCTTAGTGCTAATGCTGGTGCCGATGGAATCGGATACATCAACTGCTGTCTTTGCGGGGTCTGTGCCGTCTGCAACAACGGAAGCGCCGTAGAAAACAGATTCGATATCCTCACCGTCATATACAGCGAGGGGTACTGTCACACTTACGGTAGCCTTGGAGACCTGGCTGTCCACGGGGCTGCTGTACTGGTCTACTTCCGTATCGGAATATTCAACGGAGTGTTCGAACTCAACACCGCCGGAAGTAAGGCCTAGGTCACGGGTACCGAAGGTCACATAACAGGGTCCAAGTTTTTTCGTTTCAACAAACATTTAGTCCTCCCATAGGTTTGTTTCATACTCAGCGGCCATTGATATTGCCGCTATGCTTTTTATTGTCTCCCCCTGCTCGATAACGATGCTATCGCTTACAGGATAAAGATTCCGAGCCTTTCCTCCGAGGGTGCTGTCCACGGAGACAGCTGAATAAAAGTCGGAAACTGCCTGCCTCGCCTGCGCGGCGGAGCCAGTTCCGGAGAAATGAATTTTGATTATGATATTGAGAGTTCTTGATGTGAAATCTTCGGGTGACAAATCAACTGTGCAGTTTGTGTCTTGTACAACTGCCACCGGAAGTGCAGACGCGGCAAGGCAGTCGCCATCAACACCGCAGACCGCCTGAATATCCGTAGCGTATCCTTTTGCCGCAGTTATTGATTGAACAGCGGACACGATTCCTAAGTAAATATCACTGCGGACACTCATCCCTCACCCCGATTAGCAGATCGAGAAACAACAGGCATATAACCCTCCTCCCCATGCATAGAGCATCAGCAAAAGATTTCGATATTGATCTTCGCTCTCGTTTGCTGTGGGAGGATAATACTAGTGTTTGCGTAAACTGATGTTACGGGGTGTGACGAGTTGAACAGGAAATGTGAAGCGAAGGATATACACATTGAGTTGACATTTATTTTAAATTATTTGAGAATGACACTATAGTTAGAGTGTTATGTGGACGAGAGAATGAACGATGCAACCAGTATAGTCAATATTGATAACAATTTACTTTTGAATGTCATAGGTACTAATCTAATCTCATATATTCACATTTCAGACATATCGCTTGACAATTCTCGTTTTTATCCGATATTATTAATCAGAATTAATCGTAAGCCTCACCGCCGGCTCCCTTCAGGGAGTACAGCTGCTTTTGGCAGTCAGGTGAGGTTTTTTATTTGGATAAGCTCATGATTTTCATATCCGATGAAAGCGGTGACACCGGAGTACCCCATTCCATAAATGCCTCAAAGCTATACACAATATCTTACGCACTTGTTATAAACAAGAATCCGGATAGCTTGAAACATCTTATCAGTTCAGCATCATCTGCAAGCAAAGAAGCGCTGGGGACAGGATTGTCTGAGTGGAAAAAACTAGGAAAGGATAATAAAAACAACCCCCAGAAACTCCATAAATTCATTCAAAATTTCTATACTAAAATGAATGAAAATGGTGAGTTAGTACTTTTTGGGTTTTACATTGTTGATAAACAAGAAATTGAACAAAATGACGGCGATAGTAACAATAAGAAAAGGATTAAAGATGCTGCCGATCAAGGATACTATTTTATACTTAAGAGGGTACTGGCGTGCATGAAAAAAATACATTATGAAAAAGGTTTATATCCAAGTAATGGCGAGCCCGCACTCAAATGGATAATTGATAACAACAGTAAAGAATTTATATCCAGACAGAAAAAGATAGCGCAGGATTTTGAAAAAAACATGAATGTTAAGATTGAAGGTCCTGAGTTTATCTCCAAAAAAGAGAAACATTCTCATTATAAAGTAAATGCAATAAAGATTGTCGATTTATTGGGCGGCATCGCTTCGAAAATTTTTGAAAGTTACGCTATATGTAATACATATTGTAACTCTCTTGACTGTTTTAGAGAGGCAAATTGTGATAATAAAATGTTCAAGGTATGGGAAGAAATTCTAAAGTGCGCCATGAACCAGCAGATATATCTAGAAGAAAAAGATAATATTATTTGGAGATGGAAGGGAATACAATACTACCCTGCATTATCTAGATCTAAGCATGATCGATTCTTTACTGAAGATGGCTTCTTTTCAACCTTGAGTTAGCTATAGTTATTGATAACAATCAAACATGTCTGATAAACATCTCGTAAAGTGTGAGCAGGATCTCAACGACGATGAGGATAACGATATACCACTCCACCCGGAGGGAGTGCTTATTGTGAAGGAGTTCCAGCTGGGTTTCAGCTGTTGTGGTGATGAGGCTCAATTTCTTCTCAAGGAGCTGGTGGCGCTCCCTTATCTCATATTCCCCCTCAAGGGTCAGGTAAAGCTTCTCCATCTCAGGATAGTCCCAGAGCACCTCCGGCTTGTCGTTAACCTCTATGCTCCCTATCATCCTCTGCTTAACAAGTAGAGACGAGCCTATCCTGCGGACAAGGCTCTTCGGGCTTATGGTAATCTTTCCCTGCTCAAGCCTGTGGGCGAGGGGCTCTATCTCGATAAAAACCTTCGCCATATCCAGCTCAAAGCGGTTCAGCATAACGCTTTTTGCAAGAATATCCGCAACCATAAGGACATATTCCCTCGTGAGCTCATTCAGGTATAGCTCGTCTTCGAGGTACTCATCCTTTTCATAGCCCGTGTTCACACAGAGGTTCTCCGGCTCAAGCCCCTCGAGGGGGGACCCCACAAAGGGCTGAAGCTCGCTGATTACATCAAGCCGCTCCTTATCACCAAGCCCAACGGATACAAGAACGCCGAAGCGGTATACAACTACCCACTGATTCTCGCCGAGCCTGGCACAGTATGGGAGATGGTTAACCTTTTCGCCGATGTTAAGCCCTCTGGGCTTTATCTTTTCCCCAATGGGAACCGCTGAGAATGTGAGCTGCATATAAGACCTCTGGACTGAATTATTCAGCCTCTATTATCTCACATTTCCTGAGCTTTGAAAGGAAAATATTAGGACTTAAGCATAGCCTCAAGCTCCGCAACGGAGGGAACCCGGCCGGAGACCTTAACCTCGCCGTCCACAGCCATGGCAGGGGTTATCATAACGCCGAAGGACATAATATCGTTGATATCCTGAACCTTCTCCATTTCGTAATCAAACTCCGATGCCTTAGCCGCCGCTTCTGCCGCTTCATAAAGTTTTTCGCATTTCGCACAACCTGTTCCGAGGATCTGTATCTTCATTAATGCCTCCTAAAATATTTTTCCGAATATATATCCGCTAAAAGTGGCCATAACTACCACAAGTAGAACGAATGTTGCAGTCTTTTTTGTACCAAGAACGCTCCGGATCACAAGCATATTGGGCAGACTAAGCGCAGGTCCCGCAAGCAGAAGCGAAAGCGCAGGCCCCTTTCCCATACCGTTGTCCATAAGCCCCTGTATTATAGGTATCTCCGTCAGCGTGGCGAAATACATAAATGCGCCGGCAAAGGATGCAATAAAATTCGCCCGTAGTGATTCACCGCCGAGGGATATGCTAACCCATTCAGACGGGATCATCCCCTCATTCCCCACACGTCCAAGAAGGAATCCCGCAATAAGAACACCCGCCAGCAGAAGGGGGAGGATCTGCCTTGCAAAGCCCCAGGACTGCTCGAACCACTCCCGGACCTCACCCTTCTCCGTGGCGATAACCACAGAAAGGGCGATGACGCCTGCGGAAAAGACAACCTGCTCCGATGCTCCCGGTATCAGGTACGAAGAAGCGGTAAAGCCCGCTCCTGCCGCAAGCTTCCAAAGGGTTACTCCGAACCAGCCGTAAAGAACAGCGCACAGCGACACGGCAAAAATAATGGTTAAAGCCCATTTATTCGCATAGAGAAGCCCGCTCAGTCCACCGGTTTCGTCCGGTTTTGCAAGGGTTGCGGATACAAGTATGAGTATCAGCAGAGCAAAATAGACGATATTCTGCCAGGCACTGCGTCCGTCCTCAACATCGGGCATCTGCGCCGCTCTCCCCTTATCCTCGGAACCGCCATGGAAAAGCTCCATAAACAGGCCGATAACGATACTGAAGACAACTGCGCCCACCGCCCTTGCAATACCTATCTCAGCGCCGAGAACGCTTGCGGTAAGGCTCACAGCAAGGATGTTTATCGCAGGACCCGAATAAAGGAATGCCGTTGCCGGGCCTATGCCCGCTCCCATCCTGTATATGCCTGCGAAAAGGGGGAGTATTGTGCAGGAACACACAGCGAGAATACCGCCGGAAACCGAAGCCACCCCGTAGGCAACCACCCTGTTTGCACCCGCACCCAGATACTTCATGATAGCGGCAGAATTAATAAATACGGCTATTGCTCCCGCTATAAAGAATGCCGGTATAAGGCATAGGAGCACATGTTCCCTCGCATACCATTTCGCCAACGCAAAGGCTTCCACCGCTGCACCTCTGAACCGTTCAGTCTCAGCGGGGAGGTTGTAAAACAGAATAAAGACAACCGCCGCAATAGATATAGCCTTAATTTCCTTCCTTAAATCCAAACAACAACCTCCATAACCTTTTTCATATTTCTATATATGCCGAAATATGCTCTCAGTCAACAGGTAAAATTTTTTACATAAACGCTGAAAATAGCACGGGTAACCGCTCTGACCATGTGTTATAATTATATCTCTTTGGCAACTCAGGTTTGTGATATACAATGAATACCAATATTAATATGTACCTTTACGTCCACAAAAGTGCATAGTATATTTTTTTCTCAAAGCACGGCGGATGCTTTTTTGGAACAGCCCTATAGATAAAGGATGTGTTTATGCCCTTCGATGCGTTGAAAGTCAGGAAAAAGGTTTTTAACACCGTTGCTGTTATCCTTTTTCTGATGCTTTTCCTGTTAACCGCACTCGAATTCTACGCCGAAAAAAGCGAGATGGACAGCTTGCGCATGAACATGTCAAAGCAGGTTCGATACGCCTTTAACGCAGAGATGAGAAGGGTATCCAAACATTATTTCTACCGAATAGACACCCTTCTGGAGGGTGGAAAGACCGCCGAAGCCCTTAACAACAATAATCGTCAACGTCTGATATCCCTGGTATCGGACGACTTTGAGATACTTCGCAAAGAGAACCCGTATCTGGAACTCCTCCATTTTCAGGATTCCCAGAACCGCTCTGTACTCAGGATGCATAAGATCGATAAGTTCGGCGACAACCTAACCGATGTACGCCCCCTCGTTGCCGATACAAACAGGCTTAAAGCCCCGCTACACGGCTTTGAGCTGGGGAAATACGGATTCTACTACCGTGTTTCAAAGCCCGTATTCACAAATGACGGGGAGCACGCGGGGAGTGTGGAATTCGGCATCAAGCTTTGCTATTTCTTTGACATTTTACGTGAAATAATGCCCGAGACCACCCCTGTAGCTGTTCTCAGCGGCATAGAGAGTGCGTCCTTTCCCGGCCTGGAGCGGGGAATTATCCATAACAACAAGCTTATTTTTTCACCGGACAATAACCTCGGGATTAGCGCAGCAGATGCTTCTGCCGATGATGGATACTTTTTGGACAACACCACTGGCAAGTTCATCCACGCCGAAGTCACCGACATAACGGACTACAAGGGGAGAAAAATAGGCGAACTCCATGCAGTGCGTGATGCTACACCGATGTTTAACTGGTCATCCGTTGTACTGATCCTTATGTTCGTGGGCGGGCTGGGAGTATGCTTTACAGTACTTTTCATGATGAACTACGGTTTCGCGTACTTCCTCAGAAAGCTTAACAGATCAAAACAGGATCTGGACAACCTTTACGAGCTCTTCAACGAAGGTGACACGGTAATCATTAAATGGAAGAACAACGAATACTGGGATGTGGAATACGCTACGGAAAACATCAGGAGGATCTTCGGCTATTCGAGGGATTCATTCCTCAGAAATGAAATAAGATATGGAGATGTTATCCATCCCGATGATATTGATCGTGTAACCGATGAGGTCGGCGAAGCACTGCGTGATAACCTCGCCTTCTTTAACCATGAACCATACAGAGTATTGTGCCCCGAAGGTAATTATATATGGGTACATGACAGTACAAAGCTAATCAAAAACAGCAGAGGAGTTGTAACCCATTTCCTCGGATATCTTAAGAACATATCTGAATTCATTAATAATAATATTGAACTGAATGAGATAAGGGAACGTTATAAACTCGCCGCAGAGGGCTCCAATGACGGCATCTGGGACTGGAACGTGAAAAACGGCGAGGTCTATTTCTCTCCCAGATGGAAGGAGATGCTCGGTTATAACGATGAGGACATCCCCCATCATGTAGACTCTTGGGCAAACCTGATCCATCCCGAGGATATAGACCATGTGATGAGCGAGGTCCGCCGGATGCTCGAGGGTGAGATAGACTTCTATGAAACCGAACACCGGGTCATGGCAAAGGACGGTTCATACAGGTGGATACTGGACAGGGGAAAAGCGTTCTTTGATGAAAATGGTCGACCTTATAGAGCCGTAGGCTTCCATACAGATATAACAGACAAAAAAACCCTTGAGCTAGAGTTGGAGAGCCAGAGAAGGTTTTTACAGACCCTTCTGGAAAACCTCCCCGTACCCGTATATTACAAAGATACCGAGCTCAACTACATAGGTTGCAATGACCGTTTCGCAGAATTCTCAGGAATACCTAAAGAGGACATAATAGGGAAGAACGCATACGATATAGTACCCCCCGAACAGGCAGAACTTGTGCACAGCAGGGATGAGGATGCCCTTGAAAACCCTGGCGAACTGCAGATATATGAGTCAAATATTAACCCCATCCACTGTGAAGAGGATGTGAGCGTCATCTTCTACAAAGAGGCCTATAGGGATGCAAGCGGAGAAGTCGCCGGCATCATAGGCACTATCATGGATATAACCCAGACAAAAGACCTCCAGAGAACACTCATCAACAGTGTTTTCGAGATGGAGGTAGCCAAGAAGAACATGGACGAAGCCCAGCGCATCGCCCGAATTGGCAGCTGGACATGGGACTTCGAAACAGGCGCTGTGACATGGAGTGATGAAAACTACCGTATTCTGGACATTGAGATAAGGGAGGTTGAGCCGGGATTCGATGTGATGATGAGCTTCATCCACCCCGAGGACAGGAGGGCGGTTAAAGAAGAGGCGGAGGCCTCTGTTAAGGAAAGACGCAGATACAGCATAGATCACCGCATCGTCAGACGTGACGGAACCATACGCATCGTCGAAGGGCGTGGCGAGCTCGTTTACGGTGAAGATAATGAACCTGTCTCCATGATAGGAACTATACAGGATGTCACAGAACTGCGTAATGCCCAGAACGAGCTGAGCGACCTTAACAGCCGCCTTATGGAGTACACAGAGATCGTTGATGAATACGTCATCACCTTCCGAACCAGCTCCGAAGGGGTCCTTGATTATGTAAGCAACGCACTCTGCAGGATCTCCGGCTACGACCGTAAGGAGCTTATCGGCAAACACCACAGAGTACTCAAACATCCCGATATGGACGAGGAGAGCTATTCCAAAATCTGGGCAACCCTTAAAGGTGGAAAAGTATGGCACGGCGAGCTAAAGCAGATGTGCAAGAACGGCTCTGAATACTGGGTAAAAACGAGTATATCACCCACCTTTGACCGTAATGAACAGATCAACGGATTCACCGCCATCAGTCAGGATATAACAGATAAAAAGAAGATCGAGGTTCTCTCCGTAACGGATAGGCTCACAAGGATCTACAACCGTATCCGACTGGATGAGGTTTTCAGAAACGAGATTGTGCGAAGTGAGCGCTATGGAACCATCTTCTCCATCATCATTCTCGATATAGACAAGTTCAAGAATGTAAACGACACCTACGGGCACCAAACGGGGGATGAGGTTCTCAAAAGAACAGCCGAACTCCTGCTGAACAATATACGTTCCGCAGATACTGTAGGTCGCTGGGGTGGCGAAGAGTTCCTTATCATCTGTCCCGAAACAGATATAAACGGCGCGAAAGAACTCGCCGAGAAGCTTCGTCTTGTAATTGCAGAAGAGGATTTCGGCGAGGCGGGCACAATCACCTGCAGCTTCGGTGCAACCCAATACATAGAAGGCTCCACAGAGAACATCATGATGAAATACGCCGATGAAGCGCTTTATAAGGCAAAGCGGAGCGGACGAAACCGTACAGAGGCGATACCAGTACCCCCATCCGAAGTAAAATAAAACACGCCCTCCCTGTTTCCGGCTTACTAAACTAATTTCAGGCTGATTAAACTTTCCTGTTTACAACTCCCGTTATATATTGTAGTGTTTCCATGATGGTGCACAATAGTCAGCACCCGATCCTTTTTTCAAAACAGGAGTGTTTTATGGGTAAAAACCTATTCCAGAAAGTATGGGAACGCCATAAAGTGCGTGACCTTCCCGGCGGTCAGGTTCAGCTTTTCATAGGGCTTCACCTGATCCATGAAGTAACAAGTCCGCAGGCCTTTGCAATGCTCAGAGAGCTCGACCTTAAGGTTGCTCACCCAGAGCGAACCTTCGCAACCTGCGATCACATAATCCCCACAGACAACCGCTCAAGACCCTTCGAGGATCCCCTCGCAGAGGAGATGATGCAGGCGCTTGAGAAGAACACCAGCGATTTCGGAATCAAGTTCTTCTCACCCGATTCCGGAGGTCAGGGTGTTGTTCATATTGTAGGCCCCGAGCAGGGGCTGACCCAGCCCGGCATGACCGTTGCCTGCGGAGACTCCCACACCGCAACCCACGGCGCCTTCGGAGCTATCTCCTTCGGTATCGGCACAAGCCAGGTACGGGATGTTCTTGCGACACAAACAATGTCGATCTCACCCTTCAAAGTACGCAAAGTAGAGGTGAACGGTAAGCTCGGCCCCATGGTCACTGCAAAGGATATTATCCTCCATGTAATCCGCAAACTCGGTGTTAACGGCGGTCTTGGCTACGCATACGAATTCTGCGGTGAGGCTATTGAGTCCCTCAGTATGGAAGGAAGGATGACACTCTGCAACATGGCCATAGAAGGGGGTGCAAGGGCCGGATACGTAAACCCCGATGAGAAGACCTTTGAATACCTCAAGGGAAGACCTTTCGTTCCGCAGGGTGAAGAGTTTGAGAAGCGCAAGGAGTACTGGAAGAGCATCGCTTCAGATGCGGATGCAGAGTACGACGATGTTGTGAGCTTCGACGCATCAGAGATAGAGCCTATGGTTACATGGGGTATCAACCCCGAACAGGGTGCAGGCGTCACAGAGAACATCCCCGAACCCGAAACCCTCTCCATGAAGGAAGCCCTTGAGTATATGGACTTTCAGGCGGGCAGACCCATCGAAGGCACTAAGGTTGATGTATGCTTCATAGGAAGCTGTACAAACGGCCGTATCGAAGACTTCCGTGCTGCAGCTGAATACCTCAAGGGGCGCAAGGTTGCCTCAAATGTTAAGGCACTCGCAGTTCCCGGCTCCCAGATTGTTAAGGAGCAGGCAGAGAAAGAGGGGCTCGATAAGATATTCATCGAGGCTGGCTTCGAGTGGCGTGAGCCAGGATGCTCAATGTGCCTCGCAATGAACCCCGACAAGCTCGTCGGCAGAGAGATCAGCGCATCCACATCAAACAGGAACTTCAAAGGCAGACAGGGCTCCTCCACAGGCAGAACGCTCCTTATGAGCCCTGTTATGGTAGCAGCAGCCGCTGTTAAAGGTGAAGTTGCCGATGCTAGAAAGGTTTTCGGAGGTGCAGAATGATAGATCCTATTAAGGTTATAAAGGGGCAAGCAGTACCGGTTCCCGGCGATGATATCGATACGGACAGGATTATTCCCGCTCGCTATCTCAAGTGTGTCACCTTCGACGGTCTCGGCGAAGCGCTATTCTATGACGAAAGATACGACGGCGAAGGGAACCCCAAAGGGCATACGATAGATGAAGATAAGTACAAGGGTGCCAAGATTATTCTCTCCGGAAACAACTTCGGCTGCGGTTCCTCACGTGAGCATGCACCCCAGTCCATAAAAAGGGCGGGCTTCGATGTTGTTGTTGCGGAAAGCTTTGCTGAGATATTCTACGGCAACAGCACGACCCTCGGCATTGTCTGCGCAAAGATGCCCAAGGATGAGATCGCAGAGCTTATGCAGCTCGTCCAGGAAAAGCCGGACACCGAGTTTGTTGTGGATGTTGAAAAGAGAACACTCACTGCAAACGGAAAGGAATACAACATAGAGATGAGAGAAGGCGCAAGAAGTGCTTTCCTTGATGCCACCTACGACTCCCTCGGGATGCTCCTGCAGGGAAAGGATCAGGTAGCAGAGCTTGAAAACTCTCTCCCTTATGACTTTCAGTAGATAAACATTGCTCCTGTCATTACCGTGACAGCCTCTGGGACTGCACTCCCGGGGGCTGTTGCGGTTAATGTCTTATACTGTTCTGGATATACAAAAAATACCTTCACTGAAATCCAGAGGGCTCTTTATACGCAACATTGCGTCCTAATTAGAACACCAACATCAAAAATAAGCCTCAGTCCCGAAAACACATTCTGTATTATGCGAATATTTATATATTTGCATTGACAAATACCCCCACTCCATTATATTCACTCAGGAATCAATATTTCTTGGAGGGTAACAATATGGCGCTAAAGAAAGGACTGGGTGAAAGCTATACTCCCATGTATTTCCTCGCATCACTCGGCAGCGGAGGCATGGCTGTTTCATTCTTCATCTACCTGATGTTCATGGTAGACCACCCGAATACGCCGCTTGCGACTTTTGATTTTATCTATCCAGTGCTTACAGGCGGCAACATTGCAATATCCGCCCTGGTGCTGCTTGTGCTTGCCTTGATACTAGTTTTTGCATATCTGCATTTCAGGCTCCTTGTATGGAACATCAAGGAATACTCTGCCTTCAGAAGAACCGAAGATTACAATAAACTTCGAGAATCAGATAGCGGCGTGGTTCTTATGGCAGAACCGCTGACCTACGCCATGACAGTAAACGTATCCTTCGTTCTTGGTGCAGTCTTTGTACCCAGGCTATGGACCATAGTTGAATTCATGTTCCCCGGTGCGATTGCTGCATTCCTCATAATCGGCGGATACGCCCTTAGGATCTTTGTTGGTTATTTTGGCAGAACAATCATGAAAGGGAATTACAGTTTTGAAAAGAACAATAGCCTCTCACAGATGCTCGGTGTTTTCGCATTTTCCATGGTTGCTGTGGGTCTTGCAGCACCTGCGGCAATGAGCCATATCAAGCTGACATCAGCCATAGGGATGTTCTTCTCTGTGTTTTTCCTTGTCCTTGCCATCTCCCTTGCAATCGTTAAAATGACGCTGGGTATGTACTCAATTTTTCGCTACGGGATATCCAAAGAGGCATCACCGAGCCTTTGGATAGCGATACCGATCATTACTCTCATGGGGATAACCATGGTCAGGCTTACTATGGCTCTGCATCATAACTATGACGTACCGCTTAATCCTGTATTCCTCTATGTCGCATCCTCAAGCCTCATCTCTTTACAGATCGTATTCGGTATAGTCGGCTATTCAGTAATGAAGAGGATAGGGTACTTCAGGGATTACGTGTACGGCTCGGAAAAGAGCCCCGGTGCCTTTGCCCTTGTATGCCCGGGTGTGGCGATTGTTGTCTTCGGAATGTTCTTTATCTACTATGGACTTTACCAGAACGGAATCGTCGACAGATTCAGCATCCCATACTTCCTTATCATTGCACCGCTGACCTTTATCCAGATAAAGACAGCCATGATCGTTTTCAGGCTGAACAGAAAGCTGATCTCCGATCAGGGTGGACTCAATAAAGCTGGTAAATTAGGCTACACTCAGTAAAGCATAACTCTATGAAAGGCCGGAGAGGGTCCGGCCTTCTTTATTCCTGCTCGATTATCTCAGACTTTTTGTTAAGGTACTCGGACACAAGAATCTTAAGAAACGCAGCAATGGGGAGTGCAATAATCATTCCGCCGATCCCCATAAGCGAGCCACCTGCCATAAGAGCAAAAATAACGGCCGTGGGATGCAGGTTCAGCGTTCCGCCGACAATCTTAGGGGTTATGATATTACCCTCAAGGGACTGGGCAATGGTGAAGCCTATGATTACTATGGCGGGATGCAGGAGGTCGCCATATTGCGCAACGGACAGGATAAGCGCAGCCCCAAAGCCAATAATAAAGCCTAGATAAGGAACTATACTCAGCACACCGGAGATGATGCCAAGGAGTAATGCAGGCTTAACACCTGCGGCCACAAGGGTTATCGTATAAAGAACTCCAAGTATTGCCGCCACTATAACCTGTCCTCTGAAATAGCGGCTCAAAAGAGAGTTGAACTTCATAAAATAGTCGGGAAAGTCTCTCCAGCCATGCTTTGTGAAGCTGTCGAACATCTTGTCACGGATTATGTCGAAGTCCTTCAGGAAATAGAACGTGAGGATAGGGATAAGAGCAAGATTCAGTACAAGACCCACAAGGCTGTTCATGGAAGCGATTACGCTGTTGAATGTCTTTAACGCACCCTGTGAGATCCCACCAAGCTTTGGCACAACAAAATCCCTGATACCATCCATGGAGATCTCGTAGTTCATCTTTTCAGCAAGACCTTCCGAAAGATCGAAAAGCTTTCTCAAATACCCAGGAAAATCACGCATGAAAAATACAGCTTCATTATAGAGCAAAGGAAGAAGATAACTCATAAACAGAATAAGAATGAACGCAGCAATAACGTAAAGAAATATTATCGTAAGCCCACGGTTTATCTTTCGTTCCTCAAACCAGTCCACAACCGGGTCAAAAAGATAACTAAGGAAAAAAGATATCGCAAAGGTAGTTACAAGGCTCTGCAAACGATACAGAAGTATCATAACAACCGCAACAGCAGCAACAATAAGTAGATTTTTCAGGGTAATATCAAATTTTGCAATATCCATAAATTATGCTAACCCATGCTCGCCTTTAAGTAAATTAAATTAGTCGAATTCCAAAAATTATACCCCGAACGCAAAGAACTGCAATTCATAAAACTAAGGAGAAATATTAGATGATTTGTTAAGAACAGGAATGTTTGTAAATATAAAGCAGGATACTTTCTCCATTCTTTGAATAAGTTACAGTCCTCAGAAATTATTCCGCCATTCAATGAAAATAACTTCATTCTCACTTACGCAAGCGAGGTTGATACACAACAGGCTTCCATGGATGGAAGCCATGTAGGTGAAACTAAATTGAATTGTATTCAATTTATGTAGCCGTAAGTAAGCGGAGCGAAGGCTTTGCCAAGCGAAGCGGCAGGGAAATTCTCAGGATGATGAATTTCCCAGATTATATGGATGGAAAATTCCATAGGTTTAATAGCTGGCTATACCGTTTACACCCAAGAGAAAACAACGTGAGACGTAAAAAGGTATTTCGTTAAACAGGTGACTAGTAGCCAATATTCTTTTTAGCTAATAACCCTCTTAATCTTCCCCGAATGTTTTACAGCCGAATGAGCTCTTTTGGAACCGCTCGGAAGTTTTGGCCGCACGTGACAGATGAGGTAGTCCTAAATATTGAATTCTGGAATGTATGAGATGCGTCTACACTCCTCAGCATCAGCAAAACTTCAGGTGGAAAAAGAGCGAAATGAGGGAACCGCCATCTCTTACGAATTTATGAATATAAATGAGTAACTATGGGGGCTGGAAAACTCTGAGGGAATAGTTTTGCATACTTTTCTAAAAAGTATGTGGCGCATAAGCGCAAAACAAATAAATAACTTATTTCGCATTTGACTGTTTATAGAAAAGACTTAAGGGGAACTTTTTAGGGAACAAAGTTCCCCTTAACAACCCCTCAAAAACTCCTTTATCTATCTGAATAATTTACCATCTATGGAAATTATTCTGCCGTTTGAAGAAAGAAGCTTCCTTCTCACTTACGCAAGCGAACTTTCATCCATGAAAGCTTATACTAATCATACGTTTGAGGTTGATACACAACAGGCTTCCATGGATGGAAGCCCTGAAGGCGTAGCTGAATTGGGCTCTGCTCAATTCACGTAGCCGGAAGTAAGCGGAGCGAAGGCTTTGCCAAGCGTAGCGGCAGGGAAATTCTCAGGATGATGAATTTCCCACAATTATTAAGGGAGCCCGAAGGCTCCCTTCCTTATAAACTTTACCTGAGTTTCTCAGACCCGCTGTTACTTAGCAGCCTGAAGAAGCTCCTTGATCTTATCCATATTGTTCTTAACGAACTCTTCGGCGCTGTCCTCAGGATCCATACCGTCCTTATTCTTTACGAGAACAGGGCTTAGGTCGATCTGCTTCCAGTCGAAGTTTTTGAAGAATTCGTAAGCTTCGGGCTGGTCTTCTTTAAGGTTTTCACGAACGATGGTGTTGATCGTCTCTGATGTACCATAGATCTTGTCCGGGTCCTGAAGGATCTTGAGATCCCACTCGCCGAACATCCAGTGGGGCTGCCAACCGGGTACTGCTATCCACTCGTCACGCTTGATTGCATTCGCAAGGGTTGCAACCATGATGGCGTCACTACCGGAAACGTACTCGAAATCACCAAGACCGGATGTGTTATTCTGAATAGCCTTCTCGGTTGATTTGGACATTCCAGCACCGGGATCGATACCGATAATCTTGCCGTCGAACTTGTCAATATTGTCCTTCATGTCTGCGATGGAGTCGATGTTCACGTATGAGGGAACAACGAGGCCAAGCTTTGCGTTAACATAGTTGGGTCCGAGATCCTCAACCTCATTTTTATACTTGGCGTAGAGATCAGCATGGGTATTGGGGAGCCATGCACAGAGGAGTGCATCGGAATCACCGGAAGCCACAGATGCCCACATAGCGGCGTTTGCCACTGAGTTGAGCTTAACGTCGTATCCCATCATTTCCTCAAGGATTTCGCCTGCAACATGGGTGATGGCAACGGCTCTTGCCCACTCAACATAAACAAGCTCTACTTCCTTGTCCTTCGCAAATGCTGTTCCTGTCATCATTACGGCGATCATCGCCGCAAGCAGTAAGTTGATAAACCTTTTCATAATTACTTCCTCCTGTTTATAATCACTTTTTCTCTGAAAGTTTCTGGGTCACTCTATCAAGGATCATGGCGATGATAACAACTGCGATACCAGCCTCGAATCCTCTACCCATCCATAGCCTCTGGATGGATCTCCATACCTCTCCACCGAGTCCGCCGGCACCGATCATCGCTGCGATAACAACCATGGACAGCGCAAGCATAATCGTCTGGTTGATACCCGCCATGATTGTAGGCATGGCTATGGGGAGCTGAAGCTTAAAAAGCTTCTGTTTTTTTGTGGAGCCGAAGGCATCCGCCGCCTCAATGAGCTCCGTGGGAACCTGCTGGATACCAAGGCTTGTGAGCCTGATAGCAGGGGGCATGGAGAATATAACCGTCGTGAAAATCGCCGAAACCGGACCAAGCCCGAAAAAGGGAATCGCCGGAATAAGGTATACGAAGGCGGGCATCGTCTGCATGAAGTCGAGTATGGGCATGAGAACCCTGTGGAACGACTTATACAGAGCCGCTGTGATACCCAGAGGCACACCCACGGCAACGGATACCATCGTTGCTATTATCACTAGGGCAAGGGTGGATATAGTCGCCTCCCATAGCCCGAGGTTCCATATGAATAGAAGTCCTGCAAAGGACGATATGGCGATCCGCCTTGTGGAGAACTTATATATGAGCGCTGTAAAAATAAGGATAAGCACAATGGGGTTAAAGAAGAGCATACCTTCTATGAGCGCATCGAGCCCTGTTTCGGTAATATCTGATATTGCCCTTGTTATGAAACTGAAATGATCTGTGGTGAAATTGATAAATGCTTCAATACCGTCACCAACGGGCAGTTTTGGAATATTAAGCTCCATTTTCCACACCTCCTTCGGCGAGTCCGGCAAGGAGCGAACCTCGAACCACAATGCCTAACAGCTTGTCGTTCTCGTCCACCACTACAATGGGATACTGTTCAACGGGGAAAAGGTCGTTCACGTTAACATCGGGTGCGACCTTCTTAACGTTTTCATTGATTAAACCGTCAAGGTTCTTTGCCCCTTCCTTGGAAGCCTTTGAGGCATCATCGATATCTACGCTGCCCAGGAACTTCCGCTCCTTATTCACAACCATTATCGATGAAATACCGGTGTCCCTCATCTTGTGCAGGGCCGTTTTAGGACCGTCCTTCGGATAGGTTACGGTGTACGGCTTGCGCATAACGGAGCTTGCCGTAAGCACCTTGGAAAAGTTCACATTCTCAACGAACTTCTCAACGTATCTGTTGGCGGGATTTGTAAGGATATCCTCGGGTGTTCCCACCTGAACCACCTTGCCGTCCTTCATAAGAACGATTCTATCACCCAGCTTAAGTGCCTCGTCGAGGTCGTGGGTAATGAAAACGATGGTTTTGTTCACCCTGCTTTGCAGAGCGAGGAGTTCATCCTGCATCTCTCTTTTGATAAGGGGGTCCAGCGCACTGAACGCCTCATCCATAAGGAGAATATCCGGCTCGACAGCCAAGGCCCTTGCAAGGCCGACCCTCTGCTGCATACCGCCGCTGAGGTTGGAGGGATAGTACTCTTCCCATCCTTTCAGCCCCACAAGCTCAAGGGCGTTCATAGCCTTTTCCCTCTGCTCTTCGGGGTCAGTTTCCTGCACTTCCAGACCGTAAGATGCGTTCTGCAGAACAGTTCTGTGGGGGAAGAGGGCAAAACGCTGGAAAACCATGCCGAATTTCTTCATCCGGATCCTGCGCAACTCCTCTTCATCGTGCTGCATTATGTCGTCGCCATCGATAATAACCTTTCCATGGGTAGGCTCAATGAGCCTGTTGAGGCAACGGATCAGGGTAGACTTTCCACTACCGGAAAGGCCCATAACCACGAGGATCTCCCCCTCCTCAACCTCGAAGGATACATCAGCGACTCCGACAGCAACCTTGTGCTTCTTCATCACTTCGTCTTTGCCCATTCCTCCCTTTACGGCCTTTAAAGCCTCGTCCGTACGGGAGCCGAAGAGCTTATAGACTTCTTCAACTTTAATCTTAGACATTAAATCACCACTCCATCCTTTTTGTTGGATTCAATACTGCGCAAATGTAAGCTTTATATATAAAATATCTTGTAGCAATAATTCAAGGGTGAAATGTTTAGAAGTGAGAATTTATTATGGAAAGGAGTCTGTTTTATTCGGCATTGACTGGTAGTTATACTATTACAGAATAAATTTAAGTGTTTGTTCTTTTTTATTATCTGGGCAGACCTCGATACACTCACCGCAGTTATGGCACAACAGGTTAGACCCATCCTTTATGGGATTGAGCCCCATGGGGCAGGATCTTGCACATGAGCCGCATTCGGAGCATGTTGAGCGGATTCGTTCGATATGCATACCCCTCTTTGATTTGAACAGGGAAAGGGTAGTGCCGGTGGGGCAGACAAACCTGCACCAGAAGAAGGGAACCCAAAGGAACTCTATGAGCAGAATGACGAGAATAAAGACTATTTCAAAGGTAACATAATGGAACTTCACCATCACAAGCGCCTGACTGGAGATAACACCGGGGGCGGAGATGAGGTTGAGCAGAGGTATCCCGGCAATAGCCGAAATGCCCACAAAGAAAATCAGAAGCCCGAAACGGGTTATACCCGTTCTACGCACAAGCCGGTCACTGTTTACAGGGAAGTCGCGTTTCATTCCAAGCCTTCTTTTAAGCCCAGCTATCCCCTCCACAAGGAGATGATAGGGGCAGAGCCAGCTGCACCAGACCCTTCCCAGGAGGAACATCAGAAGAATCGGAATAACGAGGGAGGCTAGCATGTACCCGTTTAAAACCCTGCTCGAAAGTGCGGCCTGAAAAATGGCTATGGGATCCGCCATGGCAACATCGCCAATATCTATGGAATAGAAGGTACCCTTGATGAAATAGATCTCCATGATGTTCAGCAGCGGGATTATGAACATGCCGATAAAAACCGTCAGCTGAACGGCTCTTCGCCATCTGCGTATAGGTCTTTTTGCCATAGCTATTCCCACCCCTCGATTCCTTCCTGAACATCAAAGTCGTATTCGAACTCCGGCTTGTCCCCTGTTGAGTCTATACTTCTTTTCTTTTTGACAGCCCCCTCAGCGCCTTCGGGGTCTACAAAATGCTTTCGACTTTTCTGGTAGTATATCCCAGCCCTGTCCGCATCACCCATTCCGGTGGGGATAATCTCCACGGAGCGGGGCTCTGTGGGGCATTTCTCAACGCATATGCCGCATCCTGTACATTTATCTGTGATAACGGGGAGTATATACTCCTTCATGATTATGGCCTCATCGGTGAATGGGCAGACATTGTAGCAAGTGGAGCATATCATAGCCGCTCCTGTGACCTCCTCTGCCTTCTCAGCCTTGAGGTATAGATAGTTGAGGCACGTTTCCTGATCAATAACAGCTATGCCTATCCTAACATTCTCCGGCTCAGCGAGCTCCGGATCGAGTGCTCCGGTGGGGCAGACAGGGGGGCACTTCATGCAGAGATAGCAAGCCCTTTCCTCAGCAAAAATGTATGGGGTTCCAATCTGGAGTTTTTCGAATAGATCCGCTCTTTTAACGGAGTCGTAGGGGCAGACCTCAATGCATCGGGCACAGCGTATGCAGAGCTCCATAAATCGTTTCTCTTCAACGGCACCGGGCGGGCGAAGCCTGTTCTTCTTAAAGAAACCTTTGAATGGGTTATTGTTAAGCGTATTCCTCAAACGCTCCCGGAGGCTCATGATTCAGCCGGATCCCCCCGGTAGCTCCTGAAAAGCTCCTCCAGCTCCTTGGGGCTCTCACCCTTATCTATCATCCTCTGCACCTCATCGCCGAAATAGACGTAGTGGTGGGATATCTCGATAATGGAGTCATGGGTGTTAAGCTCATTTGTTAGAGCTTCAAGCTCCTTATTCCCCTTTGTTTCGATGGCCACAACGGCCTGATAATCATCGGATACTGTGTAGACCTCTATTTCATCATAGGACTTAAGGAGCTCATCAGCCTCTTCGAGCATGTCTTTGTTTACTGTTATAATACTGCCTGCAAAAATCATATTTTCTGCTCCTTCTGAAAGAAAAAAAGCTCTGCCCCCTCTTTCGCGGCAAGGGAGCAGAGCAAATAACGGTCTGGAGGTTTTTTAAGCGTATGTAGAGTTCACATCGCTGATGTAGAACTTGTCAGCAACATCCTTTGGTCCGCTCACACGCTTTATCTTTACTGCGGCTATCTTGAACTCCGGCTCCTTAGAACCGGGGTCAACCACATCGTTGCACACGAAGTTGATCATCCTCTCCATCACCTGATCGTGCCATGGCACGAAGAGTACGCCGGGGAGGGTTCCCTTGGTGATTCTGGCGGGGAGGGTGTTCTTTCCACGCCTGCTCTCCACCTCAACCATATCACCGGAGGAGATACCAAGTTTGGAGGCATCCTCGGGGTGAAGCTCGATATAGGCATTGGGGTGGGCCCTTGCGATCTCGGGGATACGCATGGTCATCGTACCTGTATGCCACTGTTCGATAACCCTTCCCGTGGTGAGGTAGAAGGGGTACTGCTGATCCGGCACCTCGCCGGGTCCTTTGTAAGGACGGAGCCATATATTGGATTTACCGTCACCCTTCTTATCCGCATAGAAGTATATCGAGGCATCCGAAGGAATGTGCTCCTTATGTCCGGGCATTTCGAATACCGGGTCAAGCCCCCTGACGTAGCGGCGCTCCGTACCGGGGTGTCCGGGATAGGGGCAGGGCCACTGGAGACCTTCCTTGGACTTCTTAAGTATATCGAACTGAGCTCCCCAGAGGGTGTGCTCTGTGTCCTTGGTTACTGTGATATAGTCTGTCCACGCCATCTTGTTAGCAGCCATGGAGTCATCCATATTCCAGGGGATAAGCTCGGAGAGTCCCATTCTTTTGGCGATCTGTGCAGCGATCCAAACATCGGGCTTCGCCTCGCCAACGGGCTCAACTGCCTTCTCTGTAAGCTGGCTTCTTCTCTCGGAGCATCCGTATACACCACCCTTCTCATAGAGGAAGGCCGCCGGAAGGATAACATCCGCAAGCTGGGTTGTCCTCGTGGGGAACATATCAAGCACAACGAGGAAGGAATCTCTCATGCCGGGTATGTACTTATCAAGGTTCGGCAGAGACTGGGCGGGGTTTGTGGTTGATGTCAGCATAGCTTTGATAGGCTTGCTGGAATCATCCTCACCGCCGAGATTGTCGAACATCTTCATGGTATGGAAACCGGGCTTCGGATTGATGGTTCCCTTGGGGATACCCCATGCTTCCTCAACCTCTGTCCTAACCGCTTCGGAGGCAACCGGTCTGGTTCCGGGGAGCAGGTGTGCGAGGGAGCCTGTCTCACGAACACCGCCGCATGCGTTGGGCTGGCCTGTGAGGGAGAAGGAATCTGCGCCTGAGCGGCAGAGGTTTCCTGTTATGATATGAAGGTTGTGCACAAGGTTGTTCGCCCATACACCCCTCATCCGCTGGTTCAGACCCATCGTCCAGAGGGACATGGAGGCTCCGCTTGTGGCGAACCATTCTGCGGCCTTCTCAATATCCTCTGCGGGGCATCTGCTAAGCTTCTCTGCAGTTTTAGGATCAAACTGGTCTACAAGCTCTTTATACTTGTCGAAATCGAAGTTTTCCTTACCCGCAGTTATCCTTGCATAGTTCTTTATGAATTCGGGATCGTGGATACCCTTCTTTATGATCACATGGGCCATGCTGTGGAATACGGCAAGATCCGTTCCCGGGTCCACGGGTAGCCATAGGTCAGCGATCTTCGCTGTGTTGGTTCTTCTGGGCTCGCAGACGATAACCTTAACATCGGGATTCTTCATCTTGTGCCTCATAACCCTGCGGAATATGATGGGGTGGCACTCGCTCATGTTTGAGCCGACGATGAAGAGGCACTTGGACTTCTCGATATCCGAATAGCTTCCTATAGGCTCGTCGGAGCCGAAGGTGGAGATGTATCCACCCACCGCACTCGCCATACAGAGTCTGGGGTTTCCTTCCACCATGTTTGACTGGAAGCCACCCTTCCAAAGCTTGTTGAAGGTGTAGCTCTCCTCTGTGGTACACTGACCGGAACCGTAGTATGCAACCGCGTCCTTGCCATACTTGTACCTGAGCTCTTTGAACTTGGCTGCAACATGATCAAGGGCATCATCCCAGCTTGCACGTTTGAAGTTTCCGTCACTCTGACGAATCATGGGGTACTTGAGCCTGTCGGGGTGATACATACACTTATAGGCGAGGAATCCCTTAACGCAGAGGAAACCGAAGTTCGTCTTCGCATCGGGGTTACCCTTAATAGCTACGGCCTTGCCGTCCTTAACCCCTACATATACTCCGCATCCTGTTCCGCAGAACCGGCATGCGCCTTTTACCCATTTATCAACCTCGGCCCCTGCTGCGGCCTCAGCTCTTTCAGGGAAGGATATTCCTGCTGCTGCGGCGGCACTTGCGGCCACACTTAGCTTTATAAAATTTCTTCTTGAAATAGCCATTCTTGCCCTCCCTTTATTTATAATCGTTCTGTTTATGTACTGTGTAGTTGTGGACAGGGTGGCATGAGGAGCATTTCTTCTCCGCCATGGCGTTATTCTCCACCTGCTTAGCGTGGCAGCCCTGACATACTTCGTTTCCGGGTGATTTCCGGAAGTTTGCTACATCTCCGTGACAGACACCGCATTTAACTCCGGTGTATCCGTGGGCACTCTGATTCCACTCCTGCACTACATCGGGTGTTACATCCTGATGACACTCAGCACAGTCCATGCTGTTGTCTATTCCTTCAGGGTGTTTATCCGCATATACGGCAAAAGCCATCAGGAGTGTGGTCAATAAAACTACTGCAAATGTGGCGACCTTAGACATTAGATACCTCCTGTATTTTCGTCTCTCATATAATAAGTGCAATAATGTGAAGGAGGTCTTAATCTTGTATCCTCAATGTAAAAGCTGTTAGCCTCATCCTTTACATTATTTAATCTGCACTAATGTTGTATTCTTCTGCTGGATATATACTTTGGTGACCATCAAAACGTGTTATATGCTCGTGTATCCTATTGACTTTGTCGGCTTTTAAACATATTTAACATTCATGGAGGCAGAAATATGAAAATATTCACCCTTTTATTAGCGTTCACACTCATTACAGGGGCGGCCTTCGCCGAAGTGCATTCCCCCTTTGGCAAAGACTTCAAACCCGCCTATGAAGCTTTCAAGGAATCATTGATCTCAACCAGCAGAAACCGGAAGGCAGAGGCGCTCAGCAGTTTGGAGACCTTTAAAGGAGAATGGAGCAGCCTTGCATCCAAATATAAAGAAGCACCCGGCGCATACGCCTCACTATCCGACTATAGCGAAACGATGAATAAACCCATTTCGGTTGCCGATCGGGCAATAAGCACTGTTAAGGAGGGTAGCGTCCTCAAGGCCCATGGGGTCATTGAGGAGGTTCGTTACATAATATGGGATATGAACGCAAGGGCTGGCATCCGCCCCCTTACGGATCTGCTCAACGATTTCCATGAGATAATGGAACTCAGCTTCGAAGAGATGGACATCGCCGACGATGGAGCGGAGATGGCCGAGATATGGCACAGAAAGGGTGCATGGATGAAGATCCACTGGACCTATATTGACAGCATGGTTAAGGAGCTGGATATCAGAGACTGCGTTAACTTCTCCGAACTTGTGCAAACAGGCTTCAGCGAGATGGACGAGTCGGCGGAGAAGGAGAGCTTCGATCTTTACGACAAGGCCTCGGTCAAGGTTAAGAAGGGCTTTAAACGCATCTTCTTCTCACCCAACGTATACTGATAAAAAAAGGGGCTCCGCCGTGTAAATGCAGGAGCCCCTCTATGTATCCTTACTATTCTATTAAATCTAGGCCAGGTTAAACCACGGCGCCGTCATCGTTCGGTTCTTCGCCGGGTTCCTTGGCTCCGCAGCATTTCTTATACTTCTTGCCGCTTCCGCATGGGCATGGGTCGTTCCTGCCAACCTTCGGCTGGTCCCTTCTAACGGGCTCGGGCTTTCCGCTCTGCTGCTGGTCGTTACCGAAGATATTCCTGCGTTCCTCGATGGTACGGCGCTTCGCCTCCTCTTCCCTGCGCTTCTGCTCAAGGTCCACATCCTCCTGAACAAGGCGGATGCGGAAGAGGAACCGGCATGTGTCGGTGTAGGTTCTCTGGACCATATCTGTAAAGAGGTCGTAGGCCTCCTTCTTGTACTCGTTAAGGGGATCCTTCTGACCGTACCCTCTCAGACGCACACTGTCACGAAGGTGGTCCATGGAGAGGAGGTGCTCCTTCCATTTATCATCAAGTACATTTATAAGCAGGTAGCTGAAAATCCCCTTATAGTGCTGACCAAACTCCTGCTTCTTCGCCTCCAGAGCTTCAATAAGCTGCTGTTTAACACCCTTGAACTTCTCATCGGCGTTCTTCGTATCCAGATCCTTAAGATCGGGCTCTATGCCGAAGATCTCCTTGAGGTCAGATTCAAGGGACTCCGCATCTATCTGCTCCGGCAAGCCGATATGCGCTTCGTAGAGAGAATCAAGCACGTTGTCCAGTGTTTCAAGGGCAACATTCTCAACCTCCTCGTGGTCAAGGATATTGTTTCGAAGGGTATAGACGATCTTCCTCTGCTGGTTCATGACGTTATCGTAATCGAGCAGATACTTACGAATCTCGAAGTTCATCGCCTCAACCTTCTTCTGGGCGTTCTCGATGGCACGTGTGATTATGCCGTGCTCAATGGGCTCCCCCTCCTGCATACCGAGCTTATTCATAATGGTGGAGATCTTCTCCGAACCGAAGATACGCATAAGGTCATCCTCAAGACTGAGGTAGAACCTTGATGAACCGGGGTCACCCTGTCTTCCCGAACGCCCCCTCAGCTGGTTGTCCACCCTTCGGGACTCGTTACGTTCGGTACCGATAATATGAAGCCCGCCCAGATCCTTAACACCTTCGCCAAGCTTGATATCCGTACCACGTCCCGCCATGTTTGTGGCGATGGTTACGGCCTTCTGCTGCCCTGCGAGGGCGATGATCTGTGCCTCACGCTCGTGGTTCTTTGCGTTGAGGATCTCATGCTTTATCTTCTTGCGCTTGAGAAGTGCGCTTACAATCTCGGATTTCTCGATGGAGGCCGTACCCACAAGAACGGGGCGCCCCTGCTCGTTGAACTCAGCAATATCGTTAACAAGAGCCTCATACTTCTCCTGCATCGTTTTATAGATAACATCCGCCCGGTCGTCTCTCACCATGGGCATATGGGTGGGTATACTCACAACGCCGAGGCCGTAAATCTGGGAGAATTCCTCCGCCTCGGTGGATGCCGTACCCGTCATACCGCTCAAAGTATTATACATACGGAAGTAGTTCTGGAATGTGATGGAGGCGAGCGTCTGGTTCTCCTTCTCGATAACCACCTTCTCCTTCGCCTCAAGGGCCTGGTGGAGACCGTCGGAATAGCGCCTACCGGGCATCATCCTTCCGGTGAACTCGTCGACGATGGTAACCTTGCCGTCCTGAACAACATAGTCCTGATCACGTTTGAAGACGTGGTGTGCCTTGAGTGAGTTGTTTACATAGTGCAGGTCGTCCACATGGCCCAGGTCGAAGAGGTTGTCTATAGCCATGAGTTTCTCGACCTTATTTATTCCTGAATCTGTGAGCTGTACCTCACGGCGTTTCTCATCAACGGTGAAGTCCTCCCCGGTCTTGAGCTCACGAATAACCTCGTCCACACTGTAGTAGACCTCGGTGGAATCCTCTGTAGGTCCGCTGATAATAAGTGGCGTTCTGGCCTCATCAATGAGGATCGAGTCCACCTCATCAACGATGGCGAAGTTTAGGGGGCGCTGAACCATATCCTTAACGGAGAGCTTCATATTATCCCTGAGATAGTCGAAGCCGAATTCGTTGTTTGTTCCGTAGGTAATATCGGCGGCGTACGCTTCCTTCCTTGTGGCCGGGACAAGCTTTGTGGTGAACTCCTCTTCGTTGTCCCACACAACGAGATAGGATACCTCATGCTGGATAATGCCAACAGTAAGCCCGAGGGCGAGGTATATGGTTCCCATCCACTGGGCATCACGCCTTGCGAGGTAGTCGTTCACCGTAACAAGGTGAGTTCCTTTATCGGCAAGAGCCTGAAGGTAGAGTGCCAGAGTTGCCACGAGGGTTTTACCCTCACCCGTCTTCATCTCCGCAATCTTACCCTTGTGCAGAACGTATCCTCCCAGCAGCTGGACATCGTAATGCCTCATGCCGAGGGTTTTCTTACTCGCCTCACGAACTGCGGCGAAGGCCTCGGGCATAAGATCGTCAAGGGATGCTCCGTCCGCAACCTTTTGCTTGAGCTCCGCTGTGAGCTCCTGAAGCTCCTGGATCGATTTTTTCTCAAACTCCGGCTCGAGGCTGTTCACCTTTTCCACAGTGCCGGATATCTTCTTAAGATACCGCTGGTTGAAGTCTCCAAGCAGTTTCTTTGCTAAAACCTTGATCATGTATCACCCTTATAAATCTATTTTTCAGTTCTTCCAATAAGCCAGTAGATGAAGCCCAGTATTAATATAGACGCTAAAACGAACATATAGGTCATTTTTGTTTGCGCTTCATGTTTCAGCGTAATTATAAGGAGATCCCTTATAAATGCAATAAGGGCGACACCCACAAATACACTTATCTTGAATTTGCCCCCTTTGATGATCTGCACCTCGGTGTGCAGAAGCTCCACAAGAACCCATATAATAAGGAGGGAGCCGAGGGCAGTGAGCAGAACCTTGTCCGAATGGCTGTGGACAAGCTCAAGGATATCATGGCCGAAATATATCGTTGCGGCTACGGTGAGAACCATAAGCACCGTGACGAGCACCATGTGCATGAAGAGGGAGAACTGCTCTGAAATGCCCACAACAAAGTTGCGCATGCTGAAAAGGGAGGTGTAGCGCTTCATCTTACTTTCGTAGTAGGAATGCCCTATCACATCGTTGTTTATATCTATGAGCTTATGCATGCTGAGCAGAACCGCTTTCCTCGCTATATCATCCTCCATATTCACGAAGATCTTCTCGTGTATCCAAAGGCGGATATAGCTTAGCATGGAGGTTATCCACTCCGTCTCTATCTCAAACTTGGTGTGGAGCTTGCCGAACCTTGCCAGAAAGTCCAGATAGTTGTTATTGAGCTTCCCCTCAAAGAAACGATCGTACCATGCCCCGAGAAAGGCCTGATGGTGTTCCTTGAAGTCCTCAAATATCTTGTCGGGCAGGGTGAACCTGCTGATAAAGTTTTCATAGGTGTCCCTTATGAAATCTTCCCGGTACTGCTCCATAAATTCGGCAATGCTTGAAATATTCGAAAGATCCTTCTCCGTTACATCGTAGGAATTCTTAAGATTTCTGTAATACTTCACAAAGATGCTCCTTGTTGAAATGCTTGAAAACCGAGGGTTTCAGCCCGGAAAATTAGTTATTTATTTTTCGCTAATGTATGATAAAATCCGTTAAAAATAAAGGAAAATAAAACGGAGAGCCCCATTGGAAGAGAACTCCAGAACATCCCTCATCAAACGGACAACATCGGAAACGGATATCTCCCTCTCCCTTAACATAGACGGCAGAGGTGAGGCAAATATCGATACAGGCGTGGGTTTTCTAAACCACATGCTGGAACTTTTCGCCAAACACGGCGGTTTTGACCTCACAGTCAAGGCTTCCGGCGACACATATATTGACAACCACCATACCGTTGAGGATATAGGAATCTGCCTTGGCGACGCCTTCCGTGAAGCACTGGGGGATAAGAAGGGGATAAGCAGATACGGCTTTTTTCTCCTCCCCATGGATGAAACGCTAATCGAGTGCGCCATAGACTTCTGCGGTAGAACGTATCTCAACTACGATGCACCAATCTCCGCTGTCAGGGTTGGCGAGTTTGAGACGGAACTGGCAGAGGAGTTCTTCAAAGCCTTCGCCGATAGAGCGGGAGCGAACCTCCACATAGTTAAACGATACGGCAGAAACTCCCATCATATAATAGAAGGTATCTTCAAGGCGTCGGCAAGGGCAGCCAAGATGGCCTGCCGCATAGAATCGGATGAAATAATGTCCACAAAGGGAACATTGAACGGATAAACGAATGATTGCTGTTATAGATTACGGAATGGGAAACCTCCGGAGCGTCCAGAAGGCTCTGGAGAGTCTTGGATATAATGCTGTTGTCACCTCATGCCCGAAGGAGATCATCGAAGCCGACAGGGCTATACTCCCCGGTGTAGGTGCCTTCGGCGACTGTCTGGCAGGCCTCAGGGAGATGGAGCTTTACGATGCCACCCTAAGATTCATCGATACGGGTAAGCCTTTTCTCGGTATATGCGTAGGGATGCAGATGCTTTTTGAGAAGAGCTATGAGTTCGGCGAACACGAAGGTATAGGTCTTTTCAAGGGCTCTGTTAAAAAGTTTCCCGACATACTCCTTGAAAAAGGTATGAAGATACCGCACATGGGATGGAGCGAGATAATCATCCGTAAGGAACACCCTCTCCTCAAAGATATTGAGGACCGAAGCCGCTTCTATTTCGTACATTCGTACTATGCCGAGGCGGACAACAGCTCCTCCATTGCGGCGGAGTGCGAGTATGGCGTGCGCTTCACAGCTATGGCGGCAAAGGATAACATTGCCGCAACCCAGTTTCATCCGGAGAAGAGCCAGAAACTCGGCCTTCAAATGCTTAAAAATTTTGGTGAGTGGAAATGCTGATAATACCCGCAATAGACCTCCTCGGCGGCAGGGCTGTGCGCCTTCGCCAGGGGGATATGGACGACTACAAGGTATACTTCGAAGACCCCGCAGAGGCGGCTAAGCAGTTTCGTGATCTCGGTGTAAAGCGCCTCCACATAGTAGATCTGGACGGAGCCAAGAAGGGTGACACTGTGAACTTTCCCGTCATCGAAAGGATCGTTAAAGAGGCGGATATGGAGGTCGAGGTCGGCGGAGGTATCCGCAATATGGACAGGATGCACGCCTACTTCGACATCGGCGTCAGGTATGCGATCCTCGGAACCGTTGTAATAAAGGACCCGGGCTTCGTGAAGGAGGCGGCAAAGGCCTTCCCCGGCCGAATCATCCTAGGTGTTGATGCAAAGGACGGCTTTGTGGCCACCGAAGGGTGGTACGAAAAGAGCGATATTACAGCGGCAGAGGTTCTTGAGGAATACAGCGGGCTCGATTATGAAAGCGTTATCTACACCGACATAAGCCGTGACGGGATGCTCACCGGTATCAATATAGAGGCAACCTCCGCCCTTGCGGATAAAAGCCCGAACCCCGTAATAGCCTCCGGCGGGCTGAAGGATATAACAGATATAAAGGCGCTTAAGAAGCTGAACCACCCCAACATAAAGGGGTGCATCGCAGGAAAGGCCTTTTACGAAGGGAAGATTGACCTTAAAGAAGCTATGGAGCTTTAATGTATTTTCATCATATTCTAACATTCCTCGCCACAGGGGCGTATTCGGGCAAGAGCCCTGTAGCACCGGGAACAGCAGGAACAGTTGCAGGTGCAGCACTGGTCTACCTGACCTCCGATTGGCCGCTTATTATCAAAACACTCGTCTTCATTCTCCTGCTCATCGGCGGCATCATCGCCTCCGAATACCATGAGCACTACACAGGTATCGACGATCCGGGTGAGGTTGTCATCGATGAGATAGCCGCAATCTATCTTGTTATGCTCTTCTTCCCCTTTACATGGACAAATATTATTCTGGCTTTCATTATCTTCAGGGTTTTCGACATTACAAAACCCTGGCCGATCAAAAAGATGGAGAGCGTGGGCGGAGGCGTTGCCGTCATGCTCGACGACATCATCGCAGCCCTCTATTCCATCGCTGTATTCATAATACTGAGGTCTTTGATAAATGGTTAAAACTGCCATTTTCGCCGTGGGGAGTGAGCTCCTTGAGGGGAGCATAGTTGATACAAACTCCGCATGGCTCGGTTCCAACATGGTGCGCTTCGGTGCGCCTTCTGCGGATGTACGCCTTATCCCCGATAATCCCGAGATCCTCCATGATGCTCTGCTGGAGGCGTCCTCCAAGTATCAGATAATCCTTACTACAGGCGGACTCGGACCTACCTTCGATGATCTCACAGCAGAGATCGTTGCCAAGGTGGCGGGGCGTGATTACGTAACGAACGAAACCCAGAAGAAGCATATGATAGACAGGCTCGCTGAAAGGGGAGTTAAACCGAAGGAGGGGCACTTCCGCCAGGCTATGCTCCCTGCTGGGTGCACGCTCTTCCCCAACGACAATGGAACAGCTCTCGGGTTCGCAGTTGAACTGAACGGCGCTGTAATCGTCTCCATGCCGGGGATACCCTACGAGATGAAGCCGATGTTTCTGGATCATGTGATCCCCTGGCTCAAGACCCGCTTCGATCTGCAGGAGATTGCGATGCTGGACATGCGTCTCGCTGGTCTGCCTGAATCCGATGCGGATGACATTATACGTGATCTCGGCATCCCCGAAGGTGTTGAGTGTATCCTGAACGTATCCAGAGGTGAGCTTCTCATTAAGCTCAGGGGTTACGATGAGGATGTTCTCAAAAGCTTCGCCAATGAGATACGCCGAAGACTACCTGATAAGTTCGTGGGCTACGGCGATGAGGATCTCCCCACCATGCTGGTGCGAATACTCAAGGAAAAGGGGATGAAGGTCTCCTTTGCAGAGAGTTGTACGGGGGGTATGCTCGGTCAGGATCTTACGAATATCGCCGGAAGCAGTGAGGTATTCGAAGGCTCCCTCGTAACATATTCCAACAATGCAAAGATGAGCATGCTGGGTGTACGAGAGGATACGCTCATAGAGCACGGAGCCGTCAGCGCAGAAACAGCCGCAGAGATGGCGGAGGGGGCGGCAAAGGCTCTTAACACCGAATGCTCCGCTGGTGTCACAGGCATAGCCGGACCCGGCGGCGGAACCGATGAAAAACCTGTGGGAACCGTATACATCTCCATCAAGGTGAAGGACAGGATAATAACTACGCACAATCTCTTTCCCGGCGACCGGGAGAGCGTTAGAATAAGAACGGCGAAAACAGTATTTCGCGAAATGACCAAAATGATACGGGAGTCCTGAACAGGGGGCTCTTACGGAGGAATACAATATGGATAATTCAGAGAAGCTAAAAGCTCTTGACCTTGCCATGGGCAAGATAGAAAAGGATTTTGGCAAGGGCGCAGTTATGCGCCTCGGCGAGAGAGCTGTGGAAAAGATGCCCGTTATCCCCACAGGGATACTCTCCCTTGATATCGCCCTCGGCATAGGCGGCATACCCAGAGGAAGGATCGTTGAGATATACGGAAGCGAAAGCTCCGGTAAGACAACCATCAGCCTCCACGCCATTGCAGAGGCACAGAAGGCCGGCGGAATAGCCGCCTTCATCGATGCGGAACACGCCCTTGATCCCGTTTACGCAAAGGCTATCGGCGTTGATACCGATTCACTCATCGTCAGCCAGCCGGACAGCGGAGAAGCTGCCCTTGAGATCGCAGAAACCCTCGTTCGCTCAGGTGCAGTAGACATAATCGTTGTGGACTCCGTTGCCGCACTAACTCCCAGAGCAGAGATCGACGGCGAGATGGGGGATTCCCACATGGGTCTTCAGGCCAGGCTGATGAGCCAGGCACTCCGTAAGCTTGCCGGCATCGTGAACAAGTCCAAAACCACACTTATTTTCATCAACCAGACGCGTTCGAAGATAGGCGTTGTATACGGAAACCCCGAGACAACCACAGGCGGAAACGCCCTTAAATTCTACGCCTCTGTACGTATCGACATAAAGAAAAGTTCCGCTCTCAAGGAGAAGGACGAGCAGGTGGGTAACCACGGCATGGCCAAGGTTGTAAAAAACAAGGTCGCTCCCCCCTTCAAGACAGCCGAGTTCGACATCATGTACGGCGAAGGTGTATCACGTGAAGGCATCATAATCGACATGGGCGTTAAACACGGCATAATCACCAAGGCTGGGGCTTGGTTCAGCTACGGCGATACAAGGCTGGGGCAGGGTAAAGAGAATACAAGAACCTATCTCAAGGAAAACCCCGAGGTTGCAGACGAACTGGACAGGCTCGTAAGACAGAAATCCGGTATTCCCGTTGAAGAAGAGATTCCCGAGGAGTAAAATCCTATATGGGGAGTATTCGAAAAACAATACTCCCCGAGGATAATCTCATGAAGAAGGGGGCCTGCACAGCTATACCGGCATTAAAGTCTGTGCGGTTCCCGTAATCTCTTTAACGGAGGAAGCCCAATGCTTGATATAAATGTGATACTGCAGAAATCCGTTGCCAAAGGCGCAAGCGACCTTCATCTCAAGGTCGGCAGACCTCCAACACTCCGCCTCCACGGTTCTCTGGAAAACCTGGAGGGCTTCCCCAAGGTTACATCAGAGGACACCATAAAGATCGCCCAGGCCGTTATGCCCCAGGCACTCCGTGGAAGCTTCAAGGAGAATAAAGAGGCGGACTTCGCCTACTCCATCCCCAAGGTGGGTCGTTTCAGGGTGAACACCTTCCTCCAGAGGGGCGTCATAAGCATGGTTTTCCGTACCATTCCCGTGGGTATCCCCAGCGTGGACAAGCTGAATCTCCCCGATGTTATCAAGAAGATATCCATGGAACAGCGGGGACTAGTTCTCGTAACAGGAATCACTGGCTCCGGTAAGTCAACCACCCTCGCTGCTATGATAGACCACATCAACGAAAACAGAAAATGCAACGTAATCACCGTTGAAGACCCCATAGAATTCATGCACAACGATAAGAACTGCATCGTAGCCCAAAGGGAGGTGGGGCAGGATACCAACGGATTCTCCGAGGCTCTTAAGCGTGCCCTGCGTCAGGACCCCGATGTTATACTCGTGGGAGAGATGAGGGACCTGGAGACCATCGAAACGGCAATGCACGCCGCAGAGACAGGGCACCTCGTTATGTCCACACTCCACACCCTCGATGCACCGGAGACGATAAACCGTATCATATCCGTGTTCCCGCCACATCAGCAGGGTCAGGTGAGGCTCCAGCTTGCCGGCATCATCAAGGCGGTTATTTCCCAACGACTTGTCCCCACAGTGGACGGCAAAGGTCGTGTGGCTGCTGTTGAGATAATGGTGAGCAACGGAACTATACGGGAATGCATCTCAGACAGCTCAAAAACAAAGCAGATAACCGACTTCATCGAGCAGGGACGTTCCGTATACGGCTCCCAGAGCTTCGATCAACACCTGCAGGATCACGTAAAGTCCGGCATGGTAACCTTTGAGGAAGCTATGAAGTGGGCTAAGAAACCGGATGATTTCGCACTCAAGGTTAAGGGCGTTTCCTCTTCCAGCGATGACGACAGCGATTGGAAGCTTGGGGGTATGACCGATTCGGAAGAGGACTAAATCCAAATCCCCGCTTGATTACGCCTTTCGTGTTCTGGCTCATAAAGACTACACCGAAAAAGAGATGCGGGAGAAACTCCTCTCCCGCTTCAGCCGTGAAGAAGCGGATGAGTGTATGGAGAAGCTCCACGGCTATGGATACATCGATGATTTGAAGTTCGCAGAGAACTTTACAGCCTCCCGCCTGAACTCAGGATACGGCCCCTATTACATACTTCCACGCCTTAAACAGAAGGGTGTTTTCGTTGATGAAGGCTTCATCGAAAACACAGCCCATGCAAAAGATATCGATATTGAAGGAATAATGAGGGATACGGGAAAAAAGTATCTTGAAAAAAAATCGGGAGAAGATAGAATAAAGGTTCGGCAAAAAACCTGGGCTTTTCTTATGAGGCGAGGGTTTGAGGGCCGAATGATTGATAAACTAATCGAGGAGTTGTTTGATGAAAGTAATTTTCACTCAGGATGTTAAAAACGTAGCAAAGAAAAATGAGATAAAGGACGTAAAAGCAGGATACGCAAAGAACTTCCTTTACAAGAAAGGACTCGCTGTTCCCGCAACCAAGGCCAACATGGAAAGAGCCGAGAAGCTTCAGGAAGAAGAGCAGAAGAACGAAGAGATTCGTATCGAAGAGGCTAAGAAGCTCGCTGAAAGACTCAACAGCGTTGGCATTAAGTTCACCAGAAAGGCTGGAGAAACCGGCAAGCTCTACGGCGCTATCACAAGCCAGGAGATCGCAGACGAACTCGCCAATCAGGGTGTTGAGGTAGACAAGAAGGATATCGCCCTTGATGAGCCCCTCAAAGACATAGGCGAGCACAAGGTTAAGGTAAATATCTACATGGACATCAAGGCCGAAGTTAAGGTCGAGGTTGATGCCGAATGAAATAAAGCGGGTTCCTCCGCATAGTAAGGAGGCGGAACAAGCCGTTCTCGCCTCCCTTCTTATCGATGAGCGTGCTGCGGATAAGGTTATGCACACGCTCACACCTTCGGACTTCTATCATCCCCAGCATCAGTACATTTTCAGTGTACTGATAAAACTGCATGATGAGATGAAGCCGAAGGATATCGTTACCCTTGCAAGCTATCTCTCGGATAACAATACCCTGGCAAGGGCGGGTGGGGTTGAGTATATCTCATCACTTGTGGAGATAATTCCGAACTCCGCCAATGTGGGGTATTACGCAGGGATCATCAAAGAGAAATCAACCCTCCGCCAGCTTATACACCTCTCTGCGGATATGACAGAGATGTGCTACGAGCAGGTTGATGATATCCGTGATGTTGTCGAAACCGCAGAGAAAAGGATCTTCGAGCTTGCAGAGGATAAGCTTAAGGCGGATGTGCTTGCCATCGGCGAGCATATGCACCGCACCTTTGAAGTCCTCGAGAAGCTTTATCACAGAAAGGAAGAAACAACAGGTGTTCCCTCCGGCTTCCGTGATCTCGATGAGCTGACAAACGGATTCCAGCGTTCGGATCTTATCATTGTTGCAGGGCGGCCCGGAATGGGTAAGACAGCGTTCACTCTGAACCTTGCCATGAACGCCACATACAGACCCAAGGAGCAGGAGAGCTTCACCGTAGCGTTTTTCTCCCTTGAGATGTCCTCCCAGCAGCTGGTTCAGCGTCTACTCTCGGCTCAGGCCGGTGTGGACTCGAATAAGCTGAGAACGGGTAAATTCTCCATGGAGGAGTGGCAGAACCTCACTGCCGCCGCAGGCGAACTGTCCGAGCTTAAACTGTATCTAGATGATACACCCGCCATTAACTCACTAGAACTAAGGGCAAAATGCCGCAGACTTAAGCGGGAGCACGGGCTGGATATGGTCGTTGTGGATTACCTTCAGCTCATGGGCTCCGCCAAAGGCACCGAAAGCAGGGAACAGCAGATCGCAGAGATCTCCCGCTCGCTCAAGGCACTCGCAAAGGAACTGGATATACCAATCATCGCCCTCTCTCAGCTGAACAGGGGCGTGGAAAACAGACCGGATAAAAGACCCAACATCTCAGATCTTCGTGAATCAGGTGCCATTGAGCAGGATGCCGACCTGATCGTATTTCTATATAGAGATGAAATGTACCACAAGGATACAGCTGAACCAGGTGTTACCGAGGTTATAGTCGCCAAGCACAGAAACGGCTCCACCGGAACCGTAAAGCTCACGTTCATAAAGGAATACATGCTCTTTAAAGACTTGTACAAACACGGTGTATAATAATACATACACTTTTCCGCCAGTGTTGCGGGAAGTGTACACAGAATACTGAACACCCCGCCACACAAGGGGGTCTCGCAATGGCACAGGAATTGCATATAGAAAGCTGTGCATTGGAGGATAAATGTTCCAAACAACGGTTAATAATAAAGTCTCCTTTAAGGGAGTCGGACTTCACAGCGGTGATGATATATCTGTAACAATCAGCCCGGCCTTTCCCGAAACTGGTATAATGTTTCGCAGGTCGGATGTTACCGGATCGGAGTATACTAAAGCATCTCCGCACACCGTATCCTCTACCCAGCTCGCCACAACCATAAACTGTGGACATGAGCACATCGGCACAATCGAACACCTTATGGCCGCATTATACGGGCTCGGTATAGACAACGCCCTTGTTGACGTTACCGGACCAGAAATACCCATACTCGACGGCAGTGCCCTGCCCCTGGTTAAACTCATAGACCAGGCAGGAGTGCGCCAGCTGAATAAGAAGCGTAAATACCTCAAGTTTAAGAAAAGGATACGCCTCGAAAAGGGTGACAAGTGGATCGAGCTCATACCCTCAAGGTTCTTTAAGGTAACCTTCGGGATATCCTTCGACGATAACTTTGTCCAGGAACAGAAGGCGTTCTTCAACCTTTCGGACAACGTCTTCGTAGATCAAATAGCAAGCGCCAGAACCTTCGGCTTCAAGAAGGATGTGGATGCTCTCTGGAACATGGGACTCGCAAGGGGAGGCAGCCTCGACAACGCCGTTGTTATTGATAACGACGAAGTCATGAACCCCGGCGGACTCAGGTACGAAAACGAATTTGTAAGGCACAAGATCCTCGACCTCGTGGGAGATATATCCCTCCTCGGCTACAGGATCTATGGACACATTAGAGCCTTCAAATCCGGTCATCTGCTTAATAATATCTTCGCAAAGACTCTTCTGGAGTCTACGAATTGCTACTCTATAATTGAACTGCCGGATCATCCGGCCGCTCCTAATACGATTCTGGAGCTAAAACCACAGGGGATATCGTAGATTGCGCCCGGAAGCGGCCGCCTACACCGCTTCCGGGCCCATCTAAACCTCGTTCCTTCAAATCAATCCTTTCTCTGCTGGACTGAAAACAACTTACCCTTTATATTCTGCTAATGGGAATCACCGAAATTATACTCGTTGCCATAGGTCTGAGCATGGACGCATTCGCCGTCTCAGTCGGCTGCGGTGCTTTTATTGAGAATGTCACCAAAAGACACGTCTTTCGACTAAGCTTTCACTTCGGGCTCTTCCAAGGATTCATGCCCGTAATAGGCTGGGCCGCCGGAAAAGGCTTCGCATCCTACATCGAATCATGGAGCCACTGGGTCGCATTCCTCATACTTGCCGCCATAGGTGCAAAAGCACTCAAAGAAGCCTTCAGCCCCAACTCATGCCCATACAACGTTCCAGACCCTTCCAGGGGACTCTCGCTCGTATTCCTCTCCGTGGCCACCAGCATCGATGCACTCGCCGCAGGGGTCAGCGTTGCCGCCATGGGGGGCGGGATCATACTCTTCGCAGTCGTGACTTTCGCCATCACCGCAGGACTAAGCGCCTTCGCAACCCTCGCCGGGAACAAGGTCGCATCTAAATACCAAACCACCGCCGAAATCGCCGGCGGTCTCATACTTATCCTTATAGGCTTGAAAATATTGCTTTCGCATTATCTATAGTCAATTATTCTCGGGTGACTTTTTATATCTCTATTCACTAAATAGTTATCAATGACAAATTTCGAATGTGATTATTTAATAATAAGTCTGCAGGGAACTTTTTAGGGAACAAAGTTCCCCGCACCCCTCAAAAACTCCTTTATCTGTCTGAATAATTTCCCGTCCATGGAAATTATTCTGCCGTTCGAAGAAAGAGGCTTCCTTCTCACTTACGCAAGCGAGCTTTCATCCATGAAAGCTTATGCTAATCATACGTTTGAGCTTGAAGCGGATAAAGCCAACATGGATGTTGGCTCTGGAGGCGAAGCTGAATTGGGCTCTGCTCAATTCACGTAGCCGGAAGTAAGCGGAGCGAAGGCTTTGCCGAGCAGAGCGGCAATGGAATTTCCATGGATGGGAAATTCCATAGATTAAATAGGATGATGAATTTCCCAGGTTAATTCGCCAGAGGTATGCTGTCATGTGCCCGGTGCGAGCAAAACAACGTGCCCCGTGTGAACCTGTTTTGCCAGCAATCTTAACTCACGACACTAAGATATTGTGACCATGTCCCTTTCTTTTCTTCCCCGAATGTTTTTAAGCCGAGCAAGTGCTCACTTTTCCGCCCGGAATATTTCCCGCACGATAACTAGTGCTGAATGTATGAATAATGGCTTCGGTTAACTGTGATAAGTTAATAACCTCCTCAGAATCAGGAAATATTCAGGAAAAGGAAGTGCGAAGCGAGGGAACCGTCATCAGTTATCAGTATTTTATTAAAATGCTGATAACAATGACGGATTAAAAACCCTGAGGGAATAGTTTTGCATACTTTTGCGCCAAAAGTATGGCGTGCTTTAGCACGAAACCTAATTATTAGTGATAAATTTCGATTTTTATCATGTATGGAAAAGAATTTAAGGGGTGCTTTTTGGGAACAAACCACCCCTTAACAACCCCTCAAAAACCCATTTTGGGATTTTTATTATGGCTGATACATAATCAGCCAACATGGATGTTGGCTCTGAAGGCGAAGCTGAATTGGGCTCTGCTCAATTCACGTAGCCGGAAGTGCGAGAGGGCAGGGTTTCCCTGCCCGAACAACGATGGAATTTCCATGGATGGTAAATTCCATAGATAGAGTCAGGATGATGAATTTCCCAGATAGGATTAGCCTGGCTTCCATGGATGGAAGCCCTGTAGGCGAAACTAAATTGAATTGTATTCAATTTATGTAGCCGGAAGTGCGAGAGGGCAGGGTTTCCCTGCCCGAACAACGATGGAATTTCCATGGATGGAAATTCCATAAATTATATTAGCCAAGGCAACTATACTTTATCCACAACCACAACGAAGGGTGCTTTGATTTTACCTGGCAGTTTAGCCAGTATTTCTCCGGATTTACCCCGGTATGTTCTTTCATCGGGCATTCCAAGCGAGATTGAGAGTGAGATATCTCTATTGGTTATCTTAAGCTCTTCAAGGAAGCGGTTAAGGGCATATGGCCTTTCTAGTATGACTAAGGTTTCCTTTCTATCTTTGAGAGCATCGAAGAAAGTTTTCCGTTTTCTCTTGTCTCTTGGTGGAAACCCGAGAAATGCGAACTCTTCGGCGTAGAAGCCGGAGACGGAGAGCGCAGCTGTTATGGAAGAGGGCCCTGGTACGGAGAGTATTTCAACGTTTGCTTTATGGCATGCATCAATGAAGTCATAACCGGGGTCTGCCACGCATGGAGTTCCTGCATCGGAGAATAGGGCAGCGGTTTTACCGCTTTTAAGCATATCGAGTATGCGTTTCTTATCCTCTTTTTCGGAGTGTTCGTTAATCAGCTCGAAGGGATGTTCACGCAGTTTAATTGCGGCGAGGAAACGGTGGCATGTCTTCTTTTCCTCGCCTATGAGAAAGTCCGTTTCGGCGACTATATCCCCGATGAAGGGGGGCATACGTTTATAGTCGCCGTTGATGGGTGTTGAGATAACCCAGAGGCGGGCTTTATTATCCGAGATATTCCTGCCCGCCTAGGTATGGTCTGAGTGCTTCGGGTACAAGGATTCTTCCGTCCTCCTGCTGGCAGTTCTCCAGAAGGGCGAGGAATGTTCTTCCCACAGCTAGTCCGGAACCGTTGAGAGTGTGGACAAACTCAACCTTTTTCCCCTCTCTGCGGAAGCGTATATTTGCACGTCTTGCCTGAAAGTCTGTGAAACAGCTGCATGAGGATATCTCTCTGTAAGTATCCTGTCCGGGGAGCCACACCTCTATATCGTAGGTCTTAGATGCGGAGAAGCCGATATCACCGCTGGAAAGGGTCATTACCCTGTAGTGCAGGCCGAGTTTCTTGAGTATACTTTCAGCATCGGATAGAAGCTTTTCAAGCTCATTCCATGAATCTTCTGGCCTTGTGAGCTTAACTAGCTCCACCTTGTTGAACTGGTGCTGACGGATAAGCCCTCGAACATCCTTGCCGTGGGAGCCTGCCTCACGGCGGAAGCAGGGTGAGTATGCCGCATGTGCTACGGGGAGCTGGGATTCGTCCAGGATCTCCTGAGAATAAAGGTTCGTTACGGGAACCTCTGCGGTGGGGATAAGGTAGAGGTCTTCACCTTCGCATTTGAACAGATCCTCTTCGAACTTTGGGAGCTGGCCTGTTCCGATCATCGCCTGAGAGTTCACCATGAAGGGTGTCATAACCTCTGTGTATCCGTTCTCCCTCTGGGTATCGAGCATAAAGTTTATCAGCGCACGCTCAAGCCTTGCACCGTCACCGGTATAGGCGGAAAAGCGGGATTTAGCTATCTTCGTTCCACGCTCAAAGTCCACAAGACCAAGGTTTTCCGCAATCTCCCAATGGGGCTTTGCTTCGAAATTGAAAGAGGGCTTCTCACCCCATTCACGGTAGAGGGCATTATCATCCTCGTCCTTGCCTTCGGGTATGGAGTCGTGTACGAGGTTGGGGAGGGTTAGCAGGAGGGAATCCCTTGCCTGTTCAGCCTCCGCAAGCTCGCCGTCCAACTCGCTGATACGGTCGGATACCTTTTTCATCTCCGCCTGTATCTCGCCTATGTCTCCACCCTCACGCTTGATCTTGCCGATATTCTTCGAGGCATCGTTACGCTTCTTCTTAAGCTCCTCTCCCTCGCTGATGAGCTCTCTTCTTCTTTTATCAAGCTCAAGGAGTTTATCGAAATCAAAAGCGGCGTTTCTTGCTGCCGTCTTCTTTTTAACGTCATCCATGTTTTCAAGGATATACTTCATATCAAGCATGTTATTTATCTCCCCTCTCTTCGATATCTTCGGTAATTCTGGAAAGCAGAACAGAAAGACGTTTCGGCACATCACTGAACCGCTTGCTTTCGGGTGCTTCGGTTACAAGCTCTCTGAAATATTTTATTGCTTCAGCCTCGTACCCCTTCTTTCCTGCATAGAAATCCCCCAGCAGGTAGAGCGCTTCGGGATAGCTTGTGGTGTCCGGATAGTTCTTTACAAGGAAATGCAACCTGCGTATGGCGGCTCTTTCCTCATCGATGCGGAAGTAGAACTCTGCCACGTATAGCTCCCGCTCGGCCAGCATATCCCTGAGCTCACGTATCTTGTCGCCAAGCTCATATTCGAGACCGTAACCGGGGTATGCCTCACGCAGTTCCTGAAAGGCTACCATCGCCTCTTCGATATTCTTCTTATCCCTGTCGATGGAATCTATCTGCCTGTAATAGCAGAGACCGAGGCGCAGCATGGCTCTGGGGGCATTCTCCGATTCGGGATAGATCCTGATATATGTTTCATAGGCGGGTATGGCCATCTCGTACTCTTTATCGAGGAAATAGCTGTCTGCGAGGAATATCTGAGCCGTTCCAGCAAGCTCCGGATCCTCCGCCCTTTTTATGGCATTCTCAAATTCATCGGCCGCCATGCCGTATTTCTTTCTTTCAAAGAGCTTAAGCCCTTTCTGAAGGCTTATCTCCGATGGTGTTAAATCGTCCGGTTTCTTCCCACATGAGACAAAAAGCATCGCCGCTGTAAGAACTAAAATCAATATCCTCATCATATCTCCTCTTCACCGACCATCATGCAGTAGAGGTCGGGATAGACAATCTTATCGATGGTGCATGTATAGGGTCCGGCTCCGGAATCTGCTGTTCCGGCTGTGAAGATAACCTTGCCGTCTACCTCGGGAGCCTGAAACATTGCCCTCCCTTCTATAAGAAAGTCGAAATCCTCATTTGTTTTTTCAGCAAAGCATAAGATGTCATTTTTTTTGAGCTTTTTCAAGCGTTCCACAGTGTTGCGCTCCTGGGCACGGCGGAGCTTACCTATCCTTCCCCTGACATTGCGCCCGTCCATCTTTATATCGATCTCCGCCGCTGGTGTTCCTTCCTCTCTGTAATAGGGGAAGAATCCGGCGAAGTCAGGCTTGTATTCCTTTATGAATGACAGAAGTTTATCAAAATCCTCTTCGCTCTCGCCAGGGAAGCCCACAATGGCGGTTGTACGTATGAAGGCATCGGGGTTCTTTTCCCTTATCATATGAAAAACCTTCGCAATATCTGCGGAGCTCGATCTACGATTCATCTTTTTCAGCATCTCATCACTGAAATGCTGAACCGGCATGTCGTAGTAGCTTATGATCCGTCCGGATTCATTAACCTTTTCCACAAGCTCTTCGGTTACACCATCGGGGTTGAGATACATCAGCCGTATGTAGAAATCGCCGTCGACATTATCAAGCTTATTGATAAGCTCTATCAACTTTGGTTTTCCGTATATATCTGAACCATATTTTGTGCTGTCCTGAGAGACGATTACAAGCTCCTTAACGCCTGATTGCGTGAGCCTTACCGCCTCATCCACTATATCCTCCATGCGCCTGCTGGTAAGTTTTCCTCTGATGGATGGTATGGTGCAGTAAGAGCATCGGTTACTACATCCGTCCGCTATCTTGAGGTATGCGTAATAGGAGGGTGTGGTGAGAACACGGGGCTTGTCGTAGCGGTAGTTCTGGGTGGATTTTATCCTTCGTCCGTCGAGCCATGCGAGGAGATCGTCCATCCTCCCTGCTCCGGTGTGGAAATCTATCTCTGGGAGTTCATCGGCTATCTCGTCCATATACCGCTCGGTCATACACCCTGTTACGGCAAGCTTTGCTCCTGGCTTAAGTGCCTGAGCTGATTCCACAATAGTTTCAACGGCCTCGGTTACTGCGGGTTCGATAAAGCCGCATGTGTTCACCACCAGCAGGTCCGCATCGGGTATCTCAACGGTTATCTCATGCCCCTGTTCGTTCAGTTCACCTATGAGGTATTCGAGATCCACCCTGTTCTTTGAGCACCCAAGGCTTATGTATGCTACCTTCATTCCCTGTATCCCAGAATTGTTCTTGCTTTGCCGCAGTCTTTGCTAATCACTTCTGCGAGCTCTTCGGGTGAGGAGAAGCGCTCCTCCTCCCTGATATATTTTATGAGTTCGAGACATACCTCTTTTTCATAGAGATCGCCGTCGAAGTCGAATAGGTGTGTTTCGATGCGTACATTGTCGGGGAAGTTGAAGGTGGGGCGGCTGCCGATGTTTGTAACTCCATCAAACCTTTGCCCGTCAACATACATTCTAGCAGCATATACGCCTGTTTTAGGGATAAGCTCATTATCGGTATTCAGGTTTGCTGTGGGAAAGCCGAGCTTTCTGCCAAGGCTGTCCCCGGTCTCTATCTTCCCTTCAAGGAAGAAGGGCCTGCCCAGGAGCTTCTCGGCCATGACAACGTTACCCTCTTTCAGGAAGCGGCGTATGTTTGTGCTGGAGACGGTATATTCCCCGGCGGTAACCTTCGGGACACGAACAGCGGTGAAGCCGTATTTCTCCCCCAGCCTTTTAAGGAGGTCATAGTCCCCTTTTCTCTTCTGCCCGAAGCGGTAATCGTGGCCCACAATAACAGATACGGCCCGGAGCTTCTTGACCAGAAACTCTCGAACAAACAGCTCGGGGTCGATATCCGCAAGCTTCTTACTGAAGGAGAGATTGAACAGGATATCAATGCCGGCATCTTCCAGGATTCGGGCCTTGCTTTTCTCCTGCATTATAAGCCTTAGATCCATTCCGAAATACTTCATAGGATGGGGGGAGAAGGTAATGACGCCGTTCTTTAAACCCCTCTTCGCTGAATAGCTCTTAAGGGTGTCTATTATCTTCATATGACCAAGATGGAGACCATCGAAGTTTCCGAGGCTTACGGCATAGGGTTCTGCTGATGTATATGTTTCGATATCCCTTACAATACGCATTCGCTAAAAATACGGTAAACGGATGAAGTGATCAACACATTTCGCAATTGCTAAACAATAACGTTATCTGACCGAAATTATATTTGGGATTATTTTCAGTATTAAGTATCATATTACAAAACTAACCGAGGCGGAGATACATGTTTCTATCTAAAAAGTTCAATGTGTACGTTAAGAATCTGGACAGAAACCTTGAGGCAAAAGCGGGTACGGATCTTTTTAAGCTGCTTAAGGACAACGGTATAGACATCTATAACCTTTGCGAAGGCAACGGGCAGTGCGGGAAATGCAAGGTTAAGGTGGAGGGGAAGAACCTCGCAAAACCGAGCAAGACCGAGCGGAAGATCCTCTCGGAGATGACACTCTCCGCTGGTGTTCGCCTTGCCTGCGAGTATCACGTTAAATCGGATCTTATTATCGATACCGAAGAACCGAGGAAGAGGGAGGACACCGATCCTAATATCCTCGGCGTTGAGGTTCGCAAGAGACAGGCTCCCGTTGAAGCTGATGAGCAGGATGAGAACGAGTTTAAATCCGTACTCTCCACAGAGATGTTTATGAATAAGGCTGAGGAGAAGGAAGACGAAGAAGACTTTATCTCAAACTACACCCCTTCCGGTAAAAACAGCACAGAGCCGCTGCAAGATATTGAACCGTTGAAAGATATAGAAACAGAGCCGGAGAAGGGGATAACATCCGCACCACCCCACGCTTCGGATGGAAAGGGGGAGAAGGAGGCCGAGTCCGATATCGAGCCTATAAAGGATATTGAGACTGAGCCTGAGAAGGGGATTACATCCGCGCCACCCCATGCTTCGGACGGCAGGAGTGATGATGCCGAGTCCGATATCGAGCCGATAAAGGATATTGAGACAGAGCCGGAGAAGGGGATTACATCCGCACCGCCCCATGCATCGGACGGCAAGGGGGGGGGTGACACGGAAGAGCCTCTCATAAGGCGTGAGCCCGAAGAGGAGCCGGAGACGTATGCAACGGACGGTTTAATAATGATACAGGCGCCAGGCGGCGTGAAGTATTACCATTATTCTGCAGGTATAGGAACCATAAGCATGGACGGCATGGCGGAGAGTGATCTTCCACTTGCTGATATGCTTTCAGATGGAACGATCGGTGACTTCATCGATAAGAAGACGGAAACTAGCAGGCCTGAGCGTGTGATTGTCATCCTCAGCGAGGAGCGCTTTGATGGTATAGAGCTTTTCAACCTCATAACATACCACACAGCGGAACAGCTGGGGACGCTATACGAGGTTATCCAGCCCTTGAATTCCCCCATGGATATCCTGGCCTTCTTCCGCTTCCTGAATCAGGCATCGGGGAGAAAGCTGATAATCCCCCTTGATATGCTTGAGCGGGTTTACCACTACCACGACGGTAAGATATCCGAGCTGAGTACCGAGGGCTCCTATGAGGATATAACCTTCGACAAGGCCCCTCTTCGGGGGAAGAACCCTGTGGTTAAGGTTGATAGCAATCTTGTGGACTACACTTACAGGCATCCAGAGCGTGAGCCCGATTCACTAAGCCTTGCTTCATACTTCCGTATTGCGGCGCTTCTCTATGAGAAGGGTCTTACGGACAGTAAGCTTAATCTGATTAACCGTGCTGAAGTTGAGGAGCAGCTGGCTGGGGATCCCAACTCTATGACGATAACCACAAAATTCACCAAGACGCCCGGTGAGGATTCCTTCAGGATCTTCTCTAAATCGAGCAGTGATCTGTTCATAACAGGTAGCAGCTTGAGGAATCTACACAGGCTGCGCAAATTCATCATGGCGGCGGTTCTTTATACAGAGAAGCTTTACGGCAGGCCAGACAGCATCGTATTCTACACAATGTCGCAGTGCGAGGGTCTGGCTGAGAATATAGTTAAGCTAGAGATGGTTCCTGAGAAGTACGGGGATCTTATTAAGACCTTCAGCGGCGATCCCACCATGTTTGCGGTGAACTTCTTTCAGGCGCCGACTGTTAAGGCGTATCTGGACAATAAGCTTCGTATGGAAGAGAGCTTTAATCTCTTTGATACGGATGAGTTCAGGCGCATCTATGACAGGATGGAACAGGAATTCGAAGGCTAATATAGGGTCCTAAAATTACTAACGGGCAGTCCGGAATGGTCTGCCCGTTATTTTATCAGGAGCCTATGTCTCCAAGAACCTCATCCACAGCGCCTTTGAGGTCTGCAGCTTTAACTGGTTTATTGAGGTATGTCACAGCACCGAGATCTTGGGATTTCTTATAGGTTTTAAAGGAGCCGAAGGCTGTTATCACGATGGCCTTAGATATTTCATCGAATTTGCGCAATCTTTCGAGGAAGGCGAGGCCGTCCACCTCGGGCATTCGCAGGTCTGTTATTATAACGTCGTACTGCTTTTTGCCGGCAAGTTCCAGTCCTGTTCTTGCATCTCCTGCTGCATCCGCTTCGTAATCGGACATTTCGAGAACCTCTTTGTATCCCATTCTGGTGTGTTCTTCGTCGTCCACAATTAAAATTTTGATTTTGTCTTTCATTCTTGTTTATCTCTCGTTGTCGTATTTTATGATCTCACCATACTGGTAGAGGGGGAACACAGTGGAAATTGCGCTTTTATAGACGAGCTGTTGCCTTCCTTCGAAGGAGGTTAGTATGGTATAGTTATCGAATCCGATGAGTGAGCCACGGATCTTAACCCCGTTTACAAGGAAGCTTATGATGGGTGATTTCGATTTACGCACTTCGTTGAGGAATATGTCCTGCATGGGTGGGCGTGTATGTCTGGGGTGTTTTCCCTGGTGTGCGTGGTAGTAAATCTTGCTTATGAAATCGATATCCACAACTGTTCTTGCGGAGGCAACGGTTGCAATATCCTTCTTTGAAAGGAGAATCTTAATATCTGCATCATCGATAACAAAGTGGTACTGATCAAAGTCCACAACCTTTCCACGAAATCTTTCCTTATTTCTCATAATAAACATAAGCGGAACGTTCTTCGTTCTCGCATTATGCATGAAGACAAACTCAATCTGAGCGTAGATGGACATACTTCCCCCGGTGAAAAACTCAACTAAAGTAATATACACCCTCAATGCAGAGGGCTCTTATCAGATCATAAATATAGCAACGTGCATCTTAATTGTCAAAAATTACTGCAATAATACTACAAAATGTGATCTTGAATGATCTGTGCAATGATATTGGAAAAACCTTGAAAGATCCGGGGGTTTTCCACGTGATATTGAAAGATTTGCGTTTTCCACAAAATCGATCTTAACTTTCTTGAGAAAAGATCCAGAAAATAAACAAGTTTTTCCAAGCTTCAAGATGTTGATTTAAAAGGCGAAATATCACTTGTAAACAGGATCAAGATCCCCTATTATTACTTACTACTATTTTTAAATATAATTGTATTATTAAAAGAGGAATCGATGAGATTCAAAGTTGTTAAGGATGATATCTATCCGATAGTTCAGTATGCGAACAGCTACACCAGTCCGAAAAACCTCAATACGGTACTGCAGAATATCCTTATCGAAGCTGAGGGGGAGAAACTCACCCTGCGCAGTACAAATATGCAGATAGGTTTCTCCTGTACGATGGAAGCAAGCATAGAGGAGATCGGAACTGTAACGGTTTCCGGCAAGAAGCTCCTTGATATCGTAAAAGAGCTCCCAGATGGTTCGGTCATTGATTTTAATCATGACGGTTCCAAGCTTAACATCAAATCGGGCAAATCCTCTTTCAAACTCAGCACGATCAGTCCGGAACTCTTCCCCACGATGAGCGAGATAACTCCGGAATACTTCTTCAAGATCAAGAGCGAGGCCCTTCATCAGCTTCTCAAAAAGACCGCATTCTCTGTTTCTAACGATGCTTCGAAGATTGAGTACACCGGTGCTCATTTCTCCGTTTACGGAAACCGCCTTGAGATCTCTGCGGCTGATTTCCAGCGAATAGCAACAGCGAAGGCAGTTTTCGATGAAGAGTTCAGTGATGAATTTACCATCAACATACCTAAAAAGACCGTTATGGAGCTCATGAAGATCCTTGATGATGAAGAAGAGATAGAGATCGAGACGGACAAAAAGCAGGTTATGTTCAAGACGGGAAGCATCGTTATATACTCAAAGCTCATAGAGAAGTACATAAAGAGTATCACCAAGCTTTTCGATTCTGAATACCCCATAAAGGCCAAGCTGAACCGTAAGCTTTTTGCAGAGGTAGTCAGAAGGGTATCCACCATAACCAGCGAGATAACCCATGGTGTTGTTCTCTCCTTTGAGGACGGCAATCTTTCGGTAAACTCCCTTGAGACAGAGTATGGGCAAGGTCATGAACTTATTGAAGATGTCGTTTACGAGGGTGAGCCCATGGATATAATCTTTAATGCGAGGCATATACTTGAGATCGTTTCCAATATAGATACAGATTACTTCACCCTACAAATGCAGGGAAGGCGTAATCCCGCAATAATAGTCCCCGAGGATGAGGACTATAAATACCTGGTGGTACCGATCTCGATCGACAAGTTTTAATGTATTTAGAAGGAATACGGCTAGATAATTTCAGGTGTCACTCAACGTTTGAGTGCGGATTAGACAAAACAACATATATCGAAGGTAGTAACGGCTCCGGCAAAACTAGTGTTGCTGAAGCCGTTTTTTTATTGCTCACCCTCAAGAGCTTCAAAGAACAGTCTGTAAAGAATATCCGAAGGTTTGATACGGAGTTTTTACGTGTAGAGGGAAGCTGTGTTTCAGGTGATTCCTCTGAACGTCTTATCTACTTCCATGATGACAATCGAACCATAAAGCAGGGTGGAACATGCGTTCTGGATATACCAACCTATCTTACTGAGCATCCTGTTGTATGCTTTTCTCCTGACAGCTCAACGATACTCTCAAAGGATCAGCGTCTTAGGCGTGCCTATATAGACAGGGCTGCATTCTATTCTGACAGGGCTCATATTTATGATCTTCGCCGCTACAACCGTCTGCTTGCCCAAAAAAGTGCCGCATATCAGAAGCAGCGTATTGATTTTGATTACATAGAGACTGTGGATGATGCACTTGTCCCTTTGGCGGGTGTTATATCAGGTCGCAGACGTGCTGTAGCGGATATGATCAACTCCCGCCTGGAAAGGCTTTATACCGATCTAGGCTGGGAAATGGAGTTCTTTTCCCTCATTTATGAAACAAACACTGATAAGCTTGATACTCTTGAACGTGAGCGTGAAGGGAAAAGGCCCGTTTACGGCATCCAGAGGGACAGGTTTTACAGCGGAAACCGTGAGCGAAAATACGATAAATTCAACTCCTTCGGTCAGAGAAAGACTTTCGAACTTCTCGTTTTATTCTCCATCTTAATTGATGTTGAAGAAATCCTGAAAACTGGTATAATCACTCTTTTAGATGACTTCGAGGCGGGGCTTGACGAGCACCGCTCCGCTCTATTCAAAGAAATATTTTCAGGCGAAAGGCAGATAATAATCACCGGCGTGAAGAACCGGATATTTGCGGATACATATACTGTAAGCCTATAAGGTGAGAAATGCAGAACAACTATAGTGAAAACAGCATTAAGGTGCTGGAGGGTCTTGAGGCGGTACGCCAGAGACCGGGAATGTATATCGGCTCCACCGATGTACGCGGATTGCATCATCTTGTTTATGAAGTGGTGGACAACTCCATCGACGAGGCTATGGGGGGATACTGCGACACTATCAAGGTTACCCTTCATGTTGACGGCTCCGTTACCGTAGAGGATAACGGCCGAGGTATACCGGTTGGGATGCATCCCAGCGCAAACAAACCGACCCTTGAAGTCGTTATGGGAACGCTCCATGCCGGAGGTAAGTTCGACAGCGATTCATACAAAACATCCGGTGGTCTCCACGGTGTTGGTGTCTCCGTTGTAAACGCACTCAGCGAGTTTTGCGAGGTTACGGTAAAGCGTGATGGCGGCGTATACTTTCAGAGGTTCGAATACGGCAATAAGGTTACCGAGCTCGAGCGTATCGGTAATACGGATAAGAACGGAACCAAGATAACCTTCAAGCCGGATATAAAGATATTCGAGACCTCTGAGTATTCCTACGATACACTTTGCAGAAGGCTCAGAGAGCTTGCATACCTCAACAGCGGAGTAAGGATAAAGATCCTTGATGAACGCTACGATGAGGAGCAGGAGTACTATGCAGAAGGGGGTATAAAGAGCTACCTCCTTTATCTCAATAAGAACAAAAACCTTATCATAGATGAGCCCCTTTTCTTTGAAGGGAAACACGAGGGGATAGAGGTTGAGGTCGCAGTTATCTATAACGACACCTACAACGAATCTCTTTACTCCTTCGTTAACGCAATCCACACCGAAGGGGGCGGAACCCACGAGTTCGGCTTCAAGGCTGCCTACACCAAGATATTCAACAGCTTCGTTAATAAACAGGGTGTTGCCAAGGAGAAAATAAGCCTCTCCGGTGATGATGTTCGCGAAGGTATGAGTGCTATAGTCTCAATCCGTATGAGCGATCCGGTTTTCGAAGGGCAGACCAAAGGAAAGCTCGGTTCTACATCGGCTAAAACTGCCGTTGAGGCTGTGCTTAACAAAACACTGGCGGATTTCTTCGAGGAGAACCCCGCTGTGGTCAAGAAGGTTTATGAGAAGGCCGTTCAGGCTTTTCGTGCAAGGGAGGCCGCAAGAAAGGCTAAGGAGCTCACAAGGCGTAAGAACGCCCTTGAGATCTCAACCCTCCCCGGTAAACTTGCCGATTGTCAGGAGAAGGATCCTGAAAAGTCGGAGCTCTTCATTGTCGAGGGTGATTCTGCGGGTGGTTCAGCCAAGCAGTGCCGTCACAGACAGTTCCAGGCAATCCTCCCCCTAAAGGGTAAGATCCTGAACGTTGAAAAGGCCAGATACGATAAGCTCCTTTCAAACAACGAGATCCGTACCATTGTGACAGCACTTGGAACGGGTATCGGCAAGGATGATTTCAATATTGAAAAACTTCGTTACCATAAAATAATTATCATGTGTGATGCCGATGTCGACGGTGCACACATCAGCACCCTTCTGCTCACATTCTTCTTTCGTCACATGAAGGAGATAGTGGAGAGGGGATATCTTTATATCGCTAGTCCCCCTCTTTACAAAATCAAGAAGGGTAAGGGTGAGCGATATATACAGAACGAAGAGGCTATGGCGGATTATCTACTTGATCTCGGTCTGGAAGAGGTGACCATAGACGGCGTTGAGAAGCACAGGTATAAGGAGCTACTCTTCAACTTGGGCAAGCTTAACAGCATGATCCATAAATACGTCCGTAAAGGGTTTACCCGCCAGCTCGTAAAGTGTATGGCCACTTATCCTGAGCTTGATTATAAAAACCTTGCAGACAAGGAATTTGTTGAGACATTTGATAAGTACCTCAGCGACAATAACCTCTATGACGGCTATATGGAGCACGAACTGGAATTCAATCCGGAATTCAACCGTTACAACATAAAGCTTATGACAGGTACGCAGACCTTCACCATAAACACAGACCTCCTCGGCTCCCCCGAATTCAAGGAGCTGCGCAGGCTCGGGATATACCTCAAAGAGATCGGTTCAGCACCTTACACAGTTCGCATCAACGGCGATACAGAGGTGTTTGACGATCTTACAAGCCTCCTCAAGTTTATTGAGGAGAGGGGTAAGAAGGGTCTTGGTATCCAGCGATATAAGGGTCTTGGTGAGATGAACCCCGAACAGCTCTGGGAGACTACCGTGGATCCGGATCGCAGACTGCTCTACAGGGTAACCATTGAGGACGCAGAAGCGGCGGATGAGCTCTTCTCACTCCTTATGGGTGATATCGTTCTCCCCAGAAGGGAGTTCATCGAAACAAACGCCCTGAACGTAAGAAATCTGGACATTTAGGTGAATGATGGATATTAAAGGGATCAAAGAACTAAACATAGAAGATTCGATTAAGGACAGCTATCTCGATTATGCGATGAGCGTTATCGTGGGCCGGGCACTTCCCGATGTACGGGATGGACTCAAGCCGGTTCACAGACGTACCCTGTACGCTATGGATGAGATGGGTGTTTACTATAACAAGGCGTATAAGAAGTCTGCGAGGATCGTCGGTGATGTTATCGGTAAGTATCACCCCCACGGTGATTCAGCTGTATACGACACTCTTGTTCGTATGGCGCAGGACTTCTCGCTCCGCTATCCCCTTGTGGATGGTCAAGGTAACTTCGGCTCCATCGACGGTGATTCACCTGCGGCGATGCGTTATACCGAGGTTCGCCTTGCGAAGATCTCCGATGAACTCCTGAGCGATCTGGACAAGAACACCGTAGACTTCGCAGAGAACTACGACGGCTCACTCTCAGAGCCCACTGTTTTCCCCACAAGGATACCGAACCTCCTCGTTAACGGAACAAGCGGTATCGCCGTTGGTATGGCAACAAACATACCTCCCCACAACCTCACGGAAACCATCGATGCCATCGTGCATATGATAGATAACCCTGAATACACCGAAAGCGAGATATTCGAGATTATAAAAGGGCCCGATTTCCCCACGGCGGGTATGATCCTCGGCCAGGAGGATATCTATAAGGCATACCGTACAGGAAGAGGCTCCATAACCATAAGGGCTAAGACCCATATCGAAGAAACGAAGTCCGGCAAGGAGAAGATCATCGTTGATGAGCTCCCCTATCAGGTGAATAAGGCGATGCTCATCGAGAAGATCGCAGAGCTTGTGCGTGATAAGAAGATTGTCGGCATATCAGACCTTCGTGACGAATCGGACAGAGACGGAATCAGGGTTGTTATAGAGCTTAAAAAGGATGTAATGCCCGATGTCATGCTTAATCAGCTCTATAAGTTTACCCAGCTGCAGAATACCTTCGGTATAAACATGGTCGCCCTGGTGGATGGAAGGCCGCAAACACTCAACTTGATACGCATACTCGATGAGTTCATAGGCCACAGGGTAACGGTAGTAACCAGGAGAACGCAGTATCTTCTCGATAAGGCGGAGGCGAGGCTTCATATACTCGAGGGTCTTATCAAGGCCGTTGAGAATATCGATGAGGTTATCGCCCTTATCAAATCATCAAGAGATTCCGCAGAGGCAAAGATCAAGCTTAAGGAAAACTACGGTTTTTCTGATCTTCAGGCACAGTCTATCCTTGATATGCGTCTGCACAGGCTCACAGGCCTTGAGATAGAAAAACTCAGGGACGAGCATGAAAGAACTCTGAAGGATATCGAATACTACAGAAGCATCCTCGGCAACAGAGGCGTTCTCATGGGCGTTATCAAAGATGAGCTTCAAGAGGTTAAGGATAAATACGGCGATGAACGCCGCACGGATATAGTTCCCCAAACAGGCGAATTTAACATCGAGGACCTTATTCCCGATGATGAAACCGTTGTTACAATAACCCACAACGGCTACATAAAGAGGACTCTCCTCAGCAGCTTCACAGCCCAGAAAAGGGGGGGCAAGGGTAAAAGCGGTGCGAAGAGCAAGGGTGATGATTTCGCCGAAAGACTCATCGTTACCTCAAACCATGCACGTCTCTTCTTCTTCACAAACACAGGGAAGATCCACTTCCTCCGTGTTTACGAACTCCCCGAGATGGCTAGGGATGCCAAGGGTAGGCATATATCAAACGTCCTCACCCTTGAGAAGGAGGAGTATCTCGCCTCCGTTATCGCTCTGGCGGATACCGAGGATGAGAAGTACCTCTTCATGGCCACCAAGTTCGGCGTTGTTAAGAAAACACTCGTTGGTGACTTTAAGAGCGGGCGAAGCGGCATGATAGCCCTTAAGCTCCGTGAAGGTGATGAGATAGTAACTTCAGATGTTACCACCGATGATGATAATATATTCCTCGCAACGAGGAACGGCAAAACCATACAGTTCAGCTCACAGGAAGTGCGCAAGATGGGCAGGACAGCCACCGGAGTTCGGGGTATCACCCTTGAGGAGAAGGACGAGGTTGTTTCCATGGAGGTGCTCACTGGGCATCCTTACATCCTCAGCGTTACAGCTGGAGGATACGGTAAATGCTCCCTCGTTTCAGACTACAGACTCCAGACCAGAGGGGGCAAGGGCGTTAAGCTCTGCCGTGTAAGTCCTAAGACCGGTCTCGTTTGTGGAGCAAAGCAGGTTAACCTTGAGGATGAGGTAATGCTCATTACCAGAAGCGGCAAGATTATTAGGCTGGCAGTGGGTGAGATACCTGTTATGGGAAGAGACACCCAGGGCGTTAAGCTCATGTCCACCGATGAATACGAGATAATAGCTTTTGCAGTAGTTAAGGAGGAAAATGAGGATGACAGCAGCGAAGATTGACGGAAAAGCCCTCGCACAGAAGGTAAGAGGCGAATTAGCCGAGAAAGTAGCTGAAATGAAGGCAAAGAACGGCCGTGTACCCGGTCTTGCCGTTGTGCTTGTTGGCGAGGATCCCGCAAGTCAGGTTTATGTCCGGATGAAGGGTAAAGCCTGTGATGAGGCAGGGTTCAAATCTGTCATAGACCGCATGCCCGAATCCACAACCACCGAAGAGCTCCTTGCTAAGGTTGAGGCCTATAATAACGATGAGACCATTAACGGAATCCTCGTTCAGCTCCCTCTGCCCGATCAGATAGATGAGAAGAAGGTCCTTTACGCAATCAAGCCTGAGAAGGACGTCGACGGCTTCCACCCCGTAAGTGTAGGTCTTCTGAACATAGGCGAGACTAAAGGTTTTGCGCCATGTACACCCGCCGGTGTTATGGAGATGTTCAAGGAATATAATATTGATGTGGAAGGTAAAAACGCTGTAGTCATTGGCCGTAGTAATATTGTAGGCAAGCCGATGGCAGCTCTCCTTACAAGGGCTAATGCGACTGTAACTATATGTCACTCAAGAACAAAAGACATTGCGTCAATCTGTCGGGACGCCGATATTATCGTGGCTGCAATCGGAAAAGCAAAGTTTGTAACCGCAGATATGGTAAAAGAGGGCGCAGTTGTCATCGATGTCGGTATGAACCGTGTTGATGAAAAACTTATGGGTGATGTGGATTATGAAGCGGCAGCGGAAAAGGCTTCTTATATAACCCCCGTGCCCGGCGGTGTCGGTCCCATGACTATCGCGATGCTACTTGCAAATACATACAGGGCTTTCGAGCAGAGCCTTTAATAAATATTAGAATGGACACTATCGCCGCACCAATAACACCTGTTGTCCGTTCTGCAGTAATCGTAATCAGAGTATCCGGTCCGGAGGCTCTGTCTGTTCTCCGTTTTCTTTATACCCGAAACGGGGAACGGATTGAATCGCCGAAGCCGAGGCAGGCTGTCTATGCAATATTCGAAGACGGCAAGCTGAGGGACGATATCCTTTTCACATACTTCAAGGCTCCCTACAGCTACACGGGCGAGGATGTCCTTGAGATCTCATTCCACGGCAACCCTCTAATTGCAAAACATGCTTTGTCTTCAATGCAGTCCATCGGCATCCGCTACGCCGAGCCCGGTGAGTTCACCAAACAGGCATTCATAAACGGAAAACTCGATCTATCCCAGGCGGAGGCTGTGCAGGAGCTTATCTGTACAAAATCCGAGGATGGTCTCTTCTATTCCTACAACCAGCTAAAGGGTGGTCTGCGGGAAAGGATTGAAAACCTGCGTGATCTTTTTATCGATGTCCTCACCGTTGTTGAGGCATACGTTGACTTTCCCGAAGAGGATCTCTCCGATAAGGAGCTAAGCTACATTGAAGGAAAGTATGCTGAGATTAACGAAACGCTTCGAAAGCTTATCCGTTCCTATGAGATAACTAAAACTCTGAACGACACCCATGCAATAGCCATTGTGGGTAAGCCTAATGTCGGTAAGTCCTCCCTACTTAACTATATGGTGCGTGAGAATAGGGCACTGGTTTCCGATATTCCAGGAACCACCAGAGACTTTATAGATGCAGAGCTATATATAGGCGGTGTTCCTGTTCGCCTTGTGGACACCGCCGGAATACGTTTCACCGATGACTTGCTTGAAAAGCAGGGTATTGAACGAAGTCGTCAACGGATGGAGGAGGCGGAGATCGTCCTTGTACTACTGGATCTCTCAAGACCCCTTGATGATGAGGATAATAATTTACTCGAGCTTACAAATGACATGAACAGGGTTATCGTCGGGAGCAAATCAGATAATGCAGAGTATGAGCACGACTCAATCATTAATATATCTATTAAAACCGATGACAATATGGAGAAACTTTTCGATATCCTCGAAGCTGAGCTCTCTGGTAAGGATTCTGCAAAGTATGAGGCTGATATCGCTGTGAACGAGCGTCAACGCAACTCGTTCCAGTATATTCTCGATAAGATTAGCGAGCTGGACATTAGCCAGTACCATGATCTGGATATCCTCGCATTTGAGCTAAGGGACTGCCTCGGTAAAATCGAAGAGATAACTGGTGAAGGCTACACAGAGGATATCCTTAATAATATCTTCAGCAATTTCTGCATCGGCAAATAATGTGGAAAAGTGGATGTTTCACGTGAAACAGCGGAGTAATTCCTATGCTTGTATACGATAAAAGCTACGATGTAATAGTTGTGGGTGCAGGGCATGCCGGATGCGAAGCGGCTCTCGCCGCCGCAAGGATGGGTGCTAAAACCGCCCTTTTTACAATATCAGCAGAAGCCATCGCTCAGATGAGCTGCAACCCTGCCATCGGTGGTCTTGCCAAGGGGAATATCGTTAAGGATATTGACGCCCTTGGTGGTGAGATGGCAAAGAATATCGATGAAACGGGGATCCAGTTCCGTGTGCTAAATATGAGCAAGGGTCCCGCCGTAAGGAGCAGTCGTGCACAGGCGGACAGGCATCTTTATAGAGAACGGATGACACAGGTCACTATGGATCAGCCTAATCTCGACCTTAAACAGGCTGTAGTAGAAGAGATTGCAGTCGAGAAGGGAGAGGTTCAAGGGATTGTCGTTGATACCGGCATGTTCTATCTCGCACCAAAGGTTATTCTCTGCACCGGAACATTTCTTAAGGGAATTATCCACATCGGCGACTGTAATTACAGCGCCGGACGCATGAATGAATTCGCCTCCATAGGTATGTCAGACTCCCTCGCTAAGGCAGGTTTTATACTTGACCGTCTAAAAACAGGAACGCCGGCAAGGCTTGATGTGAACAGCATCGACTTCTCACAGCTCGAGGAACAGGCAGGAGATGAGATTCCACGTCCATTCTCCTTCGAGACCACAGTGATAAAACAGCCTCAGGTTTCATGCTGGATAACCTACACCAACGAAGAGACCCACAGGGTAATCAGCGAGAATATGCACCGCTCGCCACTTTACAGTGGTGTTATCAAAGGTGTTGGTCCACGCTACTGCCCCTCCATCGAGGATAAGGTGAAGAAATTTCCCGATAAGGACAGGCACCAGATATTTCTGGAGCCGGAAGGTCTCAGTACCAATGAATACTACGCCAACGGCTTCTCATCCTCACTCCCCATCGATGTTCAGATAGCTATGTATCGCACAGTGCCCGGGCTTGAAAAGGTCGAGTTTGTGCGACCAGCATATGCCATTGAGTATGATTTTGTTCAGCCCACTGTTCTGCTACCAACACTTGAGACAAAACCTGTGAGAGGACTTTACTTCGCCGGTCAGATCAACGGAACCAGCGGATACGAAGAAGCTGGTGCACAGGGGCTTGTTGCCGCAATTAACGCTGTACTAAGCTTGGATGATAAGGAACCATTTATTGTAGGGCGTGATCAAAGCTACATTGGGGTCATGATCGATGATCTCGTTACCAAAGGAGTTGATGAACCGTACCGGATGTTTACCTCAAGGGCGGAATACCGGCTGACACTGAGAGAGGACAACGCAGAATACCGCCTACTCGAAAAGGGTCATGAGCTCGGGCTAATCTCACAGGCAAGGCTTGAGCGTTTCAACGCAGAGAAGGATATGCTCAACAACGAGATCGATCGTCTCAAAAAGACTAGGATAGAGAACACGGACGAGGCTATCAGTATGCTGAAAGCCGAATCGATAAATTATAAACAAGGGATGACCGCCTACGATCTGATCAAAAGGCCCGAAGCGGATTATGCCCTTGTAGCTAAGCTCGCAGGCGGACACGAAAATCAGAAAGTTGCTGAACAGGCGGAGATAACCATCAAATACGAAGGCTATCTGACAAGGCAGAAGTCCGACATAGAACGGTTCAAAAAATTCGAGGATGTTAAGATTCCGGAGCGGTTGAACTATGATGAGATACACGGTCTCAGGCGAGAGTATATCGAGAAACTAAGAAATGTTAAGCCAGCAACATTAGGCCAGGCCTCCAGAATAAAGGGTATGACCCCTGCGGCTGTATCGCTGCTACATGTTCAGATACTCAAGCTCATTCGTGAGAAAGAGGGGAAGGATGGCTGATAGCGGAGAGTTCTCACCAAAAAATCTATTCGATGAATACTTCCCCTTGAGCGATGACAAGCTGGCTCTTCTTGAGCGTTTCTATCAGATACATATGAATGCTGGACTCAACCTTACCGCCATAACCACACGTGAGGACTTCTACAAAAAGCATCTGTTAGACAGCATCCTCCTATTCTCCGATTCCTTCTACCCTGCCGGCAATATTGCAGACATCGGCTCCGGAGGCGGCTTTCCCGGCATCGTCATCGCTATTGTGTACCCTGAAACGGAAGTAACCCTTATAGACAGCATAGGGAAGAAATGTCGATTCCTTCAGGATGCTGTGGAACAACTCGGACTCAGCAACGTCACTGTAATCAATGACAGGGCGGAGAATATCAAAGTAAAGTTTGATATGATTACCGCACGTGGTGTTGCGCCCGTTAAGGACATGTTGAAATGGACATTCGCTCTTACTATGGAAAATACTGTCATGGTGTTGTATAAAGGGGAGAAGTTAGAACAGGAGCTGAAGCACGCCCAAAAGCTTCTCACAAAAAAAAGGCTGAAGGTGGAAAATGTTCGATATGAAACGCCTATCAAAAGGACTTACTCTATTATTCACAGCATCGATGATGCTTTTCATAATCTCCTGCGCAGGCCAGTCAAAAACTGAAAAGCCGGTTGCCCCGTTCTCCGAAAGGTTCTATTCCGTTAAGGATCTCAATACACGCGATATAGATAAGCTTGAAAGCATAAACAGAGACGCTCCACCACAGCAATCCAGAGCCGCAGCGCTTATCCTCGGCCACTACTACGTCCAGAATGGAGAAGTCGAAAAAGGTCGTATCATGCTTTCTCAGAACTATGATGAAAATATCCTGAGCTCATACATGAAACATCAAGGGCTTATATGGCTATACGATGCCGAAAAGACCGCCGGTAACATGGAGCGTGCTGAGGAATATGCCGAGCGAATCTTTGCAAAATCACAGGACCCCCTCAACAGAAGACTGGCAGGGAGCTACTGCGCATCGGAAAAAATAACTGTCAAAGACAACAATCCCTTCACCTCGTGCTTTAGCGGTAGGTTCAGAACTCCCAAAGAACAGTTCGAAATGGACGAGCCTAAGCCGTTTGTTGAAATCGAACCAATCGAACCCATTGAAGATAATGAGACCGTAATGGATATGGATAATGAAACTATGCTCCATGAGTTCGTTCATGTTGTAAACCCTGAAAACACCAAACTTATGCAGGGTATGATCCAGGCTCTCGATACAAGACAGCTCCCCTATAAGGTAACAATGGAAACTGTCAATGAGCCGGATGCGGTGAAGGTCGATACCGTTGCATACGCACTCCAGCTGAGTGGAGATATATACCGTTTCGGTTATTCCAGAGAAAAGATAGCCATGGAGGCTGCAGGATATGTGATGATGCGTGAACAGAAAGCGGTTATCCTTGCATATTCAAATGCATATGAAGAGCCCGCACAGCGTCATGCAGAAGAGTTTAAAAGCCTTAATACGACTGTTTACACCGTAAACTTTGAGAAAGGTAGTCTTGAGCATGAAATGAAGGCCATCCAGAAAAAGCATGAAGAGGAAAGGCTCGATATACTCGTTCTCAGTGAGGAGCGCAAGCTTGTGGATGTTGTTCCACTTATAAGGTATCTTGTAGATGAACCAAAGCTAGTTAAGATCATTATCGGTACAGATGCTTTCACAAAGAAGTACCTTGAGAAGGACTTCCTCGATTATTTCCGTTACACTGTTGTGATAACCTCCACTATGCTCGTTGGCAAACCAGAAGCATCAGAGTTTCGCAAAAACTATATGGCAAACTACGGTGAGGAACCGCCGGTTGATTCATATCTAGGATATGATATCCTCAGTTTCCTGGCTTATAAGGAAGGTCGTATCGAACAGAACTACCTCACCGGAATTACTGCTATGGAGAACGGCAACGCAGTGCGTAATGTCGGCGTATATGAGATTATCTCAGACGTAAAGATCATTCATCACGGAGGTTAAGCATGAAACTTAAAGATATACTCAATAAACGCTACAGCCAAAGAGCTTACACCGATGTAGATATCCCGGAGGAAGACCTGCAGTACGTCCTCGAATGTACTGCTCTTGCCCCCACAGCAAAGAATATGCAGCCTTACAAAGTTTACATCATCAAAGATAAGCAATTACTTGAAAAGGTCTGCGAAGCCTATCCTCGTGACTGGCTCAGGACTGCTCCCGCCATAGCTATATTCGTTGGCCTTAAAGGTGAAAACTGGATTAGAAAGGACGGAGCAGACTACCTACTATGCGATGTTACCATAGCCGCAGACCATTTTATCAACGCTGCAGCCGAAAAGAATATCGGCACATGCTGGATCGCAGCCTTCGATGAAAGAATATTGTCTGACGCAATGGAACTGCCGGAAAACGAGATACCAATGATTATGACTCCTATCGGCGTCTATGACGCAGAAGCTAAATCACCCAAAAAACGCAAAGGTGTAAAAGATATCTACACTGTAATATAGAAGAAGTTATTAGGTAATAAAACTGGGGAACCCTGCTCCAATACAGTGCTCCTCGGATTATAATAAGTCGATATGAAGCTGGGGAACATTTTAGGAAACAAAGTTCCCCAGACCCCTCAAAAACCCATATTAAGCTAGAAATGAGTCAGTACATAATTGTTCTCTCAATATCATTTTACGTTAGTGTTAGTTTAACCATGTACAGCATCAACTTTAATGAAGATTATTACGAGTGTGTTCTAGGTGTTGGTATTAAGAGTACACTTAAATAAATATGAAGTGATATGAACCTGGGGAACTTTTTAGGGAACAAAGTTCCCCAGACCCCTCAAAAACCCATATTATGCTAGAAGTGAGTCAGTACATAATTGTTGTCTCAATATCATTTTAGGTTAGTGTTAGTTTAACCATGTACAGCATCAACTTTAATGAAGATTATTACGAGTGTGTTCTAGGTGTTGGTATTAAGAGTACACTGAAATACATATGAAGTGATATGAAACCGGTGAGCTTTTAAGAGAACAAAATCCCCAGACCCCTTAAAAACCCATATTAAGCTAGAAATGAGTTAGTATAAAATACCATGTCACAATATAATTTTGCGATAGCATTGGTTTAACCGTGTATGGTACGAACTCGAATAAAGAGAATTCAGAGTGCGTTCTTAAACGGTTGATATTTTGATATCGTCTCTCTGCTTACGCGTCTCATCAACTCAATCTATCGCTGGGAATAACTATGCTTGTAGTATGTGAATCATAAAATACAACTCTTTATTCAGCATGTTTCCTCATAAAAAGGAGAATAGCATTGTTATAAAGTGGAGTAACAATTCACAGACCTTTGGCGTTATTTAACATCGACGATGACACTAGGTACTTATTAAGGATCAAAGTGCTCGGAATACTCAAAAACTCATTCTAATAGTATTATTAATGTTGCTGTAGCTTGTGTTTAATAGATGAGTATAAGATAGCTTAATTAGTAAATGGTAAATACTCCCTCACTCTTAACACAAAAAACGCATTCATCCGTCGTTGATTATTGTTCTAGGGTGAATGAAGTAGATGTTGAAATGTGGAAAATTTCATTGTTTCACGTGAAACATCACCAGAGTCTGAGTTTGTTCTTTGGTTTTGTAACGGTTACTATGCGGTGCTCTTTGCCTTTAATTTTGAGTGCAGTGCCGATTCTGGGCAACTCTCCTTCGTATCTTGCGAGAAATCGTTTATCTTCGTGGTTGCAGATTACCAAGTTGAGTGGCGAAGGCACCCCTTTTGGAGTGATATGAAGTGTAGTTTTAGAGAAGAGTTTCAGGCGTTTAGATGTTCTGTTAATGACGTTGCTGTATTCTGGTTTGGGAAAGTCTGTACCTTTGCTGAAAGTTTTAGTTCTTTTCTTAAGTATAATTACAAAATTGTTTGTAGCCAGCCCGCCGATGCTTTGGGTAAGGCATGTATCAGTATTATTTGGTGTAATATCTAATGGGTATCTATCGCTCATGATATTGAATGCTTCTGCAATCTGTGCAAGCCCTGAAGCTCCAACGGGGTGGCCACGAGATTTAAGCCCACCGGAAATATTAACTGGTAATGAGCCATCGTGGTACGCTGCACCATCTAGGTAGAATTCCATAATATTGCTTTTATCAACCAACCCTGTATCAACGATACCCAGCATCTCGAATGTGGTGAATGCATCATGTATTTCAGCGAAGTCGATATCAGAAGGTGAGCAGCCAGCCATGCGATATGCATCATATGCCGCTTTCCTTGTGCTGTAAAATGAAGTGATACTGGGGCGTTTACAGAGGGCCTGTCTATCGGTTCCCTGGCCAACGCCGGCAACTTCGATATCTGTTTCATCAGCGGTTAATAGTACAGCGGCTGAGCCGTCACTGATAGGTGAGCAGTCGTATAAGCGTAGTGGGTCGGCAACTAGTTTAGAGCTGAAATACTTATCGTAATCTATTTCCTTTCTGAATTGTGCCATAGGGTTCATCGCACCGTAATGGTGTGATTTCACAGCGATACTGCCGAGAATGTGAGACAGCTTGTCTTCTGATATTCGGGTTTCATGCCTGAATCTGTTTGTGCAAAGGGCAGCTAATGAGGGCATCGATGCTCCGGTTATACGCTCTGCCGGGTCGATTACCGATGCAAGAATCTCGGTCACCCTGTCAGTTCCGAGGTGGGTCATTTTTTCAGCGGCAATAACAAGTACATTCTTGTATATGCCAGACGCTATGGATGCATATGCCTGGAAGAATGCTGCTGCGCCGGTTGATGAGGCAGTTTCAACACGAATGGCAGGTCTGCCGGGTATCTTAATACGATCACATATAATAAGATGCGATATTGCCGACACCAACGAACTCCTCTGGATTCATGAGCCCAATGAAGACAGCTTCTACTGGCTCGATAGAGTTATCTAGCCCGTTTATGGAGTCCCGTATAATATCTATCAGGCTTTGTTTATGTTTGCCGAATCTTGACAAGGCGGCATCCTTTACGTATACCTTCATACATATAGTATAGTAGCTGAGTATATTGATTTCGAGCCTGTTTTATAAATACTGGATTGTCAGGTTATATTTCGTACAATATCAATAATGTATTGACATGAAATGCGAGTATATAATAGATTATTAGACAAATGCCTAGATTGTTTTTTATCGAACATTGTTTTGTTTCGAAATTTGTACGGGGATTAGAATGAAAAGAGATAAATCAGAATACGCTGTCCAGGCGGTTAATAACGCCATCGACATCCTTGAGCTTCTTGGCGACGGTGATCACGAGCTCAGCATCAGCGATATAGTTACTAAGCTAAACCTTACCAGAAGCAATGTAAATAAGCTTCTGGCAACACTTGAGATGTTCGGCTACGTTGAGTACAACCGTTACACTGGCAACTTCAGGCTTGGTGTTAAAACGTTCCAGATATCACAGGCATACATTAATAAGCTGAGTATCATTGATATCTCGGTTCAGGTTCTTCAGAGCCTCAAGGAGCAAACTAACGAAAGTGCATACATCAGTGTTATGCGTGACGGTAATGTGGTTTATCTCAATGTAATAGAGACGGACCAGGCCGTTCGGGTCCTCCCCCGCATAGGCAATGTTGGTCCCGCATACGCCACTGCCACAGGTAAAGCTCAACTGGCGCACTACGATGAACGTGAGATCGATAAGCTCTACAGTGGTGAGATGACCTATATAACAGAGCACACGATAAAAGATATGGATGCGCTCAAGCAGGAGCTTATAAAAGTGAAGCAGGTTGGCTACGCCATTGACGATGAGGAGTATGAGCCAGGCGTAAGATGCGTTGGTGCACCTGTTCGTGATTTCATGGGTAATGTCATCTCCGGTATCAGTGTTAGCGCACCTAAGGAGCGTATGAGCATGGAGCGGATCGAAACTGAGATTGCCCCTGTTATTTTGGAGGCGGCAAGAAGCCTTTCTGTCAAGTTTGGACATAGAAGCAGTGATGTGATTGTTACGGAATAGTGGATAAGAAAACTTGGAATACACAGAACCCGGGTCGATGGCCCGGGTTTTTTTGTGTGAAAAATAGTAAGAAATATGTATGTAAATGACCGATACCTGTCATGTGCATGTAAATGTGCGAGTAATAGCTTATTAAAGGTGGCAAAATCGCATAATCGAACATATTTTTATAATTGGAAGCCAACAGTATTTGATTTAATTATATTGCTTGCCACTGAGGGTTGAAGGTATGGGTGAAGGGCTTAGATTTCTTATTGCGGATACATCTGCCGTTGAACGCAGGCGGGTTAGTGATGCCTTGTCTGCTGTATTTGGTGATGCAGAGTTCTTCACCGCTGTATCCATGTCTGAGTTCTGTTCAAAATTTAAGGAATGCCGATGTCAGATAATAATATCTGAGCTTAAAGCTGATGGGTACTCTGCACTGAGAGCGCTTGATTATCTGAACACGTCAAACAGCTCGATCCCCTTCATAATATTCTCCTCAAGTTCGGATGTGAATACCGTCGTTGAGTGCATTAAAAGAGGAGCGGCTGACTATAAAACAAAGGACAACCTTGAGGGATTAGTCGATTCCATACGTAATATTGCATCCAATCTTGTAAAAAACAGCCATAATCCATACAAAGAGGATATCGAGCTTTTGGGAGATATTGTTGAATACACATCAACAATCTATATGGCCGTTGATGAAAAGACGCTGAGAATACGGTATGCGAACAGTGCATGTATTAATGAGACAGGATATAGCCCTGAAGAGCTTATAGGGATGTCTCCCGTTGGGTTATTCAGCGGGTTCAGCTCTGGAAGAATGCGGAACATGCTTGCCCCTCTTATATTCAGAACGCGCAAAAAAGTCAGCTTTTATAATGATATAATCAAATCAGACGGAAGCAGCTTTCAAGCTGAAATAAGCCTTTATCCAGTATTTAAAACACATGAAACATTGATACTTATCTCCGCAGAGAACATAACACCAAAAATAAAAGCCCAGGAGCACACCTCATCATTGGCTCAGATTATTGAACGAAGCCACACGCCCATAACGGTAACAAACAGGTACGGGATCGTGACCTATATAAACCAGAGGGTTACGGAGGTGACAGGGCAGGACCCAGAGGCTGTTATTGGCGAGTCTATTGAGAGGCTCAAGGGTGGTGTAACCAAAGGTGAAGCCTATTCGCTTATTTGGAAAAATGTTACCGGGGGGCGAACTTGGATTGGTGAAACGAGGCTTCTAACTAAGGAAGGGAACGAGATAAGGACCTACAGCTACGTTTCCCCCATACGCAATATGAACAATGAGATAGTAAACCTTGTTTTTGTTGATGAGGACATAACGGAGAAGGAAACGATACGGGAACAGTTACGCCACGCCCAGAAGATGGAAACCCTCGGAGAGTTAAGCAGTGGTATAGCCCATGATTTCAACAATCTGCTTACAGCTATGGGCGGATTTGCTACCATTATAAGAAGAAGGCTTGGCGATGATAACGCTGCATCAAAGTTCGCTGACAAGATACTGGAGCTTGCAGTAACCGGAAGAGATATAACAAGGGGACTGCTTGATTACGGAAGGAAAAAAGAGTTCCGCAGAGAGACAGTATCCATCGATGATATTGTAAAGAAAACTTCGCAGATGCTGGCAGTGATAATCGCCGAGGATATTGTTATCGATACCGAGCTTAACTGTGACGAGCGAAGTATTTTCGCTGATGAGACTCAGATCGGGCAGGTTCTAATGAATCTTGCTGTAAACGCAAGGGACGCCATGCCGGAGGGGGGTACACTAAGCCTGGAGACAGGTGCGAAGTATATAGAGCCTGTTGATGAAAGCGGTAAAACCTGTAAGATTCCTGGTTATTATGTCTATATTAAGGTCGCAGACACTGGCAGCGGGATGTCCGAGGATACAAGAAGCAATATCTTCAAGCCCTTCTTTACTACGAAAACAAAAGGGAAGGGCACCGGTTTGGGGCTTGCCATAGTGCGTGAGATTGTTGAAAAGCACGGTGGTTTCATAGAGTGCTCATCGGTAATAGGCGAGGGAACAACCTTCAGTGTTTATATACCGGAGGCAAAGAGCACATTCCTCGCAGAGAAGGATGCGGTATACGACACCATCCCCTATATAAAGGGGAAAACTCTGGTTATCGATGACGATGCCGGAGTGAGGGAGAGTATCGAGACAATGCTCCAGGAGTTCGGCTATGAAACGATCTCCATGCCAGGGTGCAACGAACTCAAGGAATTTCTCTTGGATAGCGAATTTGACATCGGCCTTGCCGTTGTGGATATAGTGCTGAAAGATCACAGCGGTTTAATAGCAGGGAAGCTCCTCCATGAGCGGGATAGTGCAATACCGGTAATCTACATCAGCGGCTATGGTGAGGATGATCTTATGGAGAAAGGGCTGGAGGTTGGAGGGCTTAATATTGTCAGGAAACCTGTATTCACCCAGGAGCTTCTAAGCAGGATTTCTGCTGAGATATCGCAGGGTATTAGTAATTAGTGGTAAAAATATCTTCTCTTTAATCATGGTTATGATAAATTAGTTTAAATCTGGTAATGAAGCGGGTATATGGAGAAAACAGTTGCGCAGGGCGACATGCCCGAAGCCTTAAAGTCTGTTTCTATCCTTTGTGTTGAGGATGAAGTTGAAACTAGGGAGAGACTGGCTGGCTTTCTTGGCAAAAATTTTGGCGAGATACTAAACGCATCCGATGGAACCGAAGGGCTTGAGATCTATGAGGAGAAGCGTCCGGATATCGTAATAACCGATATTCAGATGCCAATGATGAATGGCCTGGAGATGGCAGAGGAGATACGTAAGGTTGATCCCGATGTTCCTATCATAATAACCACAGGCTTTGATGACGAGAAATACCTAGTCGGATCAATAGATATTGGCGCACAGAAATATATCAAAAAGCCGGTAGACATAAAGCACCTGCGTGGACTTTTGAGTGAGATAGGACTAACAGTGCTGCAGCGGAAGGAGGCAGAGCGTAAGAGAAAGCTCCTGCGCCTTGTTATGCAGAACTCTAACGAACTCTATATCGTGACTGATCTAGACAATATCGACTTTATTAACGATACATTCCTGCAATACCTCGGATACGAAAGCTATGAAGATTTTGTTCGCTCCGGGCTGGATATGAACCAGATAAGGATCCTTAAGGATCAGAACGATTATAAAGGAAACGATTTCTGTACCTGGGTTAGAGAGGCCGTTATCTCAGGAAACAGGGAGAGCGTTATATCCATCGAGGGAGCCAGATCCCTTAAAAGCGAGGCCAAGAGCTTCCTTGCAAAGATAATTCCCATACCCGAACAGAATTGCTATCTGGTTTCGCTGGTTGATATTACGGTGCTTGAGAAGAAGCTTAGGAACAAAGAGGAGCTTTCCCTAATTGACCCCCTAACCGGGGTTATGAACCGGAAGCGTTTCCATGAGGAGATGGACCGGGAGCTTCAGCGTGTCCAGAGGTATTCAAGGCCGCTGTCACTTATCCTTTTTGATATCGACGGCTTCAATGATATCAACGAGCGTTACGGTAAGCAGGTTGGTGATTACGTCATTAAAGAGATAGCCGCTGTTGTAGGCAAGAATATCCGAGTTGTAGATGTATTTGCAAGATATGGTGGTGAAGAATTCGCTGTATTGGCTCCTGAAACGGATATGGAAGGGGCCTGTATCCTTGCGGAGAAGATCCGGTTCCGTATCGAACAGCATGATTTTGAATATGCCGGCAGGGTTACATGCAGTTTCGGTGTTACTGAGTATGTCTTATTGGAATCCGCCGATCTGCTCATAAAGACCGCAGACGATGCCCTTTATATGGCAAAGAGCCGTGGTCGTAACAGAGTTGAGAAGCAATCCTTTATATAACCCTTCAAATGTATCAAAAATGTGTTAACCTTCTCCTAACAGGAGATGATTATGGTTAAGCTAAAATGCCGTGCCGTTGTACGACCATGCCTGCCCGAAGAGTTCCTTTGCCAAGAAACCCAAGAAATCTTCAAGAAGCATGGAATGCTATACAAAAAAGGTTCCTGCGGCTGTGCCAGCCTATTTTCTAATGACCTTACAGGTGTTGAGGAGTTTGCGGAATATATGGCTGTTCTCCTTGAGCGCAGACTGCAGGACAACCGAATGGATTACCCCACAAGCATACGTATCGAGTGTATCTGCCAGAATCAGGCAAGAAGGCCGGAACGCATTATCCGAAAAGGTATGGCGTTCTTCGTAACCGCGCTTAATGTGGAAAAGATGGATACGGGTGACTGGCTGGAGGAGAAGGCGGCGGAGTTTGAAGGTATGGAGGGGGTTGAGCTGTTTTGAGAGCGGGTAATATATGAATATGCACAAACCGACTGTGGTTCTTTGCGGTGTCGGCTACTTCGAAAGGATGCTTCTCTATGAAATAGTGGAGCAGTGGCCTGTTATTGTTGTGGAGATGGATACTAAGCGCATCGAGGATCTTAAAGATGAATTCGAAAGTGTTCGATTCCTCAATGCGGATGCGAGCAGTATTCTTACGTGGAAGAAGATAGATCTCGACGAAGTAGGGCATGTTGTTTCAACGTTCAGGGATTCGGATATAAGCCTGGAAATCGTGCGGATTCTGAGGGAGAGCATGGAGTCCAAGCTCCCCGCCATCGTTCTTAAATACGATGACAGGCCAGATGATAAGTTTATTGAATATGGCGCAACCCTTATAAAGCCACTGGAAACCTCCATTAATATCGTACTGAATAAGCTAAACCGCAACTACTCTAAGGCGATTGACCTGGGTCTAAAGCGTGGCGATATAATTGAGCTTTCCATACTGTCAAAAAGTCACCTTACAGATAGAAAGATGCGCACCATAAGGCCGAATAAGTGGCGCATTGCCGCCATATACCGTGAGGACGAGCTTGTACTCCCAACCCCAGAGGAACAGTTGAGAGTAGGGGACAGAGTCGTTTTTACAGGTGAGCCGAAGGTTCTTGAGAACCTTGCCAACATGCTGTTGCAGGGTACTCCGCAGTTCCCCTCCCAGTTTGGCTCAAGGCTAGGTGTAGCGCTGTCGAGCAAATGGCCGGACCTTGTTGATGAGGCAGTTTACCTTTCAAAGAATGTTAAAACGAGCGGTCTAAACCTTTATCCTGTCAAAAAAGGGCTCAATAAGGATCTCGTGGGGAAGGTGAAGGAGGAGCTGGAAAACTTCAGCGTTGCCGATCCTGTACACAGTATGAACCAGATACTTGGCAAGGACCCTGTGGATGGGCTTTATGTTCTTCCGGACAGATCAGAGACCATTCTCCGGCATTTCATTATGCGTGATCTTTTTGATACTGCGCAGAAACCGTTTCTTGTTTCACGTGGAACATTTCCATACGAAGAAGTGGTTGTATCACTGAATTGTGACGACCCCGGGTACGTAATGGAGACAGGGATGGAGCTGGCCAGGGAGCTTGATGTGCCCCTAAGCGTATTTTACGTTGCTTTCCCCAGGGAGCTGAGGGGTAAAGAGGGGAACGATGCTCTAGAGAAACGTGATATGATCATTGAGGATTTTAAGAGCATATATAAATTGGATATTGATTACGATATTCCCGAGGGGAATCCTGTTATCGAGTCGCTTAACTACATAAGAGAGAAGGAGCGTTCGATCCTGGTTCTCGGCCACGACAGAAAGAAGCCCATAGGTTTCTTCAGGCCAAACGTGACCTACCTTGTGGCGATGAAATGCGGTATGTCAGCACTTGTTCTGCCCACAGAATAAATTGGGCCTCTGAGCCTGCGGGGGCTGTGAAGTATGACTGTTTGCGATAATGTGCATCGAGCGCTCTGAGGGGGAATTTTGGAGCCGTGAAAGCTGCCTGAGAGATCGCGAAGGGATACGTGATCTGTAATGAGCTTTGCGAAGGCGCAGAGATCGATACAGAACAAGTATTCCCGCCTGAGAGGGTGCGGATTTTTTAATAATTTTTGAGGCAGGAGATTACTAAGATGAAAGCAGTAATTATCAGGGAATTCGGCGGAGCTGAGGTTCTTGAGACGGCGGAGATGGATAAACCTGCGCCTGGTGAGTATGAGGTTCTTGTGAAGATAGCTGGCGCAGGGGTGAACCCAGTGGATGCGAAAACCAGAAGAGGCTCCGGTTTTGTTGCAGAGATGATAAAGGACAGCCTTCCCTGGATACCGGGTTTTGACATATCAGGCACGGTGGAGGAGATTGGAACCGGTGTTCGTGAGCTCAAGGTGGGTGATAAGGTTTACGGCAGAATCGGTTTTTCCGCAACATCGGGAACTTACGCAGAGTATGCAGCGGTTAATGAAGATGAGCTCAGCTTCGCACCATCAAACATTGAACTTTACGAGGCGGCAGGTATACCTGTAGCGGCTCTCACCGCTTGGCAGGCATTCCACGATGCGGCTCACCTCGAAAAGGGGAGCAGTGTGCTTATCCATGCCGGTGCAGGTGGCGTGGGGCATTTCGCTGTCCAGTTTGCAAAGCTTTACGGCGCAGAGGTCACTTGCACAGCGTCTGAGCATAACAGGGATTTCCTTCTTAGCCTTGGTGCAGACAGGGTTATCGATTACAAGAGTGAGGACTTTACAAGGGTTATGGACGGTGCAGATTTTATACTCGACACGATGGGTGGTGAGATAGGCATCCGCTCAATGGATATCCTTCGCAAGTGCGGCGTTATGGTAACGGTCCCTACGATTACTGCGGAGGAGATATGCCGTAAGGGTCTGGACAGGAGTCTCGATGTAAGGGGCATCAAGGTGAAACCGTCCAGAGACAACCTTGATACGATTCGGGAGCTCATTGAGAACGGCAAGGTTAAGGTGCATGTATCCAGGGTATTCGGTCTGGACGAAGCCGCAGAGGCGCATCGTCTTATAGAGTCTGGACACTCCAAGGGGAAATGTGTACTAAAGATAGCCTGATTCTAATAAATATAATAAATATTTAACAATTAGATCACAACTGCCCCATATAAATCAGTATGGGGCAGTATATGAAAAGATTCTGGAAATCATACACCATCTTTCAGTCACTCACTATCTTTGCCGTTGCGCTGGTTGTCACGGTGGGTCTCAGTATCATGCTGATCTCCGGCCAGCAGTCCGAGAAAGCGCTGCACTCTCTGGCGGATGGAATCATGGTTCGCACACTAGAGAATGCCAAGGTAAACATCGGCGAGTCCATAGGGTCCGCAGTTCGGATATCCTCAATTCTGCAGGTCGCCATAGAAGAGAACGGCGGTCTTCCCAGGGAGCGTGCATATCTTAGAAAGCTTATGCTGCGCTCTCTACTCAACCACCAGAACGTATATACGGTTTACTACGGTAACGAAAAGGGTGAATTCTTCCTTGTCGGCAAGAGGGAACGAGAAGATGGGGTAACAGGGTATTTTGCGAAGGAGTCTGTTATTGATGATGGTGTTCGCAGGGTGACCGAAAAATGGATGAATACACGTGGTGAGGTGGTTGCGGTTACTGATCTAACAGAGACTGATACCTACGACCCAAGGGTAAGGCCATGGTATGAAAAAGCAAAACGTTCCGGTACATCGGTATGGTCCGATCCCTATATTTTTTACATAACAGGTCAGCCAGGGCTTACGTATGCGATTCCCTTTGAGCAGTTTGGTGAGTTTAAGGGGGTTGTGGGTGCGGATCTCGAGGTCAAAACTATCTCGCTTGCAAACCTTAGCTCCTACACGCCGAACACACAGTTCTTTGTGGCTGATGGTGAGGGGAGGATAATAGCACATTCGGAGCTGGATAAGTTCTATAAGCTTGCGGGCGAGAAGGGGAGAATACCAAGGGTTGATGATTTTGGCGATACCATAGTTGAGTCCATATTCACCTCCCACAGGGAAAACCTAAGGAACATGGACCTTCGGGATATCCGTATTAAAAACAAAAGCTACAAAACTATCTTTGGTGAGCACAGAAGCGCAGGGCTTCAGTTCCTTATCGGGCTTTACACTCCCTATGGTGATTACCTTGAACCGTTGCGGCAGGGAGAAAAACAGATACTGATTCTTAGCATTATCGTTATAATAATGGCCGTACTTTTCAGTATGGTCATTTCCTCCGCACTGGCAAAACCCTTCGTTATATTGAGCCGTGCCACTGGCTCCGTTGCAAACCTGGAATTTGGCCGGACGATAAGTATTAATACGAAATATTCCGAGGCGAATGTGCTTGTTGATAACTTCAACGAGATGCTTGAGAACCTTAACAACTATAAAGTCGCAAACGAATACCTTAACGAAAACCTACGTGAGGCACACCTTGATACATTCTACCGCCTCGCTCTTGCGGCAGAATATAAGGATTACTATACAGCTGAGCATCTTAACAGGGTTAGTGCCCTGTCTGTCTTTATTGCGGATGCCCTTGGTATGGGCAGAAAAGATGTCGAGTTAATTAAACATTCCAGCGCAATGCATGATGTTGGAAAGATAGGTGTGCCAGATAACATCCTTATGAAGCCGGGCAAGCTCACAGCTAAAGAGTATGATGTGATCAAGAAACATTCAGAGATCGGTGCAAAGATCCTGGAAAACCCGAGTTCAGAGCTTATGGAATGGGCGAGAATTGTTGCCCTGAACCACCATGAGCGATGGGACGGAAAAGGCTATCCGAACGGTATAGCTGGTGAAGATATTCCACTTTCTGGTCGAATTGTTGCCATTGCGGATGTTATGGATGCACTATTATCCAAGAGAAGCTACAAGGACGCCTTCTCCTTTGAGAAAACCATGGATATTATTGTCATTGAGCGGGGGAAGCAGTTTGAGCCGGAGCTTGTGGACCTTATCTCAAAGAATGAGGACCGTGTCCGAGGTATACTGCTCTAAGAATTAATTTGAGTAATCCATGACCGCCTGTTATATTCATAAAAACATAAAACTCAAATGTATCCCCCGGAGCAACACTAATGAAGATTCTGGCTCGTACATTCATTCATACGGCAGTCTTAACCCTTTGCCTCACCTCCATAGCAATGGCTTTTTCTGATCTCTCACCTTATGTGATCCGATACCAATGCACAGGAGGTTTCATCGATAAGTATCACTATAATGCCGTACCGGAACACAAGCTTGATATGCGTAAATCTAAGCGGATAGAGGATAAATATGAGTCAAACGGCAGGGAGCTGGACGTTATCTCGTACTACCCAGAGGGGAACGCCATGGGGGTTGTTGTATTCTTCCATGGGGGTGGCTGGACAGGTGGAGAGCCTGAACAGCTCGAATTTATGGGTGAATTCCTCTCCGGTTTAGGCTTTGTTGTCCATCTTCCATCCTATAGGAAGGTCTGGGACTATCATATGCCGTTTATCTCTGTGGATGATGCGAAGAGTGCAGTTATCTGGGCGGAGAGTAAACACAGTGGTGGTAGAGCGGGTGAATACTTTATCATTGGTGGGGAATCCGCTGGGGGGCACCTTGCTCTTTCGATGCTCACTATACCCCTCTTTTCGTATAATATTGATATTAAACCTGATAAGCTCATACTTCTTAACCCGATAACAAGGTTACGCAAGGAGGGGTATTACAGGGATGAGTACCGTGTGAATAAGAAGTTTATTGAGCCATACAACTATATAGGGGATGGGCTCCCTGAGACACTATTTATCCATGGAGACAAAGATAATACTGTACCATATGTGGATTCGTGGAACACAAATATGAAGATGGTATCCAAAGGCAATGTCTCTTATCTGTGCAACTCAAGAACGTTTATTCATGGGTACTATTATGAGAATAAAACAAAAAGGGCAAGTCTTCTTAATCTAATAAGGACATTTCTAGCTGATAAATAGATACACCACTGAGCGATTTTTCACACAACCCTTGCAACTCTGAATTCAGGGCACACCTTTTAAAGTGTGTCCATGATTTACGGAGGCGGTAATGGATCTGTTCCTGCAGATTTGGGGAGCTCTATTTTACCTTCTCAACAAGATCTTTTTTGCTGTTGCGGAGGGTAAGGCTCCAGATATAAGGAGAAACCTTAAGATTCTGGGGTGGGCTGTGTTCATCATCGGCGTTCCGCCATGGGTTGTTGTTTATGTTTCTGAACATAACTGGATGGCCGCCTCTATCGAAGCGGGTGGAATACCAACTATGATGCTCGGTTTCATGACTGCATATCGTAATACAGACAAACCGGGAAAGGCAGTTCAGTCCTTTGGTGCAGTCTCCATGTATGCAGTTCTTTCGGCGGGTATACTATACAGCCTATACGACTATGGCGGGATAACCTCACTGTCGCAGATCTTCGAGCTTGGAACGATAACCGGTTTTCTCCTCGGCAGTTATATGCTTGCGAAGTTTAATCATAACGGCTGGCTCCTGTTTATGATGATGAGCGCCTGCGTAGCTGCACTCATGTATCTGGCTGGGCGTTATATAATGCTCACAGAGCAGGTTATCTCCATAGGGTTTGCACTTTACGGCTACATCAGTGCAAAGAAACGAAAGGAATGGGAGGACTACGAAGACAGCTGGAGCGGATACTCAAGGGGGACATTCAGCGGGGAGTCATGATGTTGTGCCTGAATCATGGCGTTATCTGAGTCTTCTGATAACATCTGAATATACTTCAAGGTTATCCCGCTTTCCGATGCCGAGAACTAAAACGATTAACTTATCATCATTGATTTTGTATACTACTCTGATTTGCTTCTTGTGGACGTACAACTTGTAATATCCGCTGAGATCAATGCCGGCTTTGTTACGAAAGCATTTCGCCTTTGTATGGGTTTGTCTCAAGAGCCTTTAGCTGTTTTCCGACAATCTTTTTGATGCTGCCGTCCAGCTTTTTGAACTCTTCCATGGCTGATTCGCTGAGTTCAACCTTGAAGCTATTGTTCATCGACAGCAATCCCTTCATCGTCTAGTACCTCATCAAGAGAAAAGCTCTGCTCTGATCTTCTCTCTTCAATGAGTTTTGCTATCTCAAGATGTTCGGCTAAATCCATGATGGATTTCATGAGCTCATAATCCTCAACAGGCAGAACCACCATCTCTGGAGTGTTGTTACGCAGGACAACAACACGCCGCATCGTGTCTAGTAATTCGCTGACCTTGCTCATGTTTCTAGAGAAAGAGCTAGCGCTCATCATCTCACTTAGTTCGTACTTTACAGAACCCATAACCCCCTCCAATCTTACGTATAATAATACGCAGGATAATACGTATGTCAATATTTATGTAATACGGGCTAATTCCTGCTACGAGTTTTCTAAGCTACATCAGTGTAAAGAAAAGAAAGGAATGGGAGGACTACGAAGACAGCTGGAGCGGATACTCAAGGGGAACATTCAGCGGGGAGTCATGATGCTGTGCCTGAATCATGGCGTTATCTGAGTCTTCTGATAACATCTGAATATACTTCAAGATTATCCCGCTTTCCGATGCCGAGGATTAAAACGATTAACTTATCATCAATGATTTCGTATACAACTCTGATTTGCTTCTTGTGGACCGACATCTTATTTAGTAATTAACTGATTAAGCACATGTTTCTGAATAATCAGCTTGCAATCCGGTACTATATGAAGGGCAGTAGTAAACCAACAATCTGGCGGGCAAATGATACGGAGGTGGACAGGAATCGAACCTGCCGAAGACTCAAAGAGCCTCCCGATCAGTTTTGAAGACTGCGGGGAGCACCAGCATCCCAAACACCTCCATTAATGGAACTATTAAATGCTGCTTTTTATCTTTTCTGCGGTTTGCTGCATATGCTCCGTTGAGTCGTACTCCTTATGTTGGGGCGTAAAGCGGATGCCGTCATTCTCATAGCGTGGTATGAGGTGTATATGGGCGTGGAAGACCTCCTGTCCGGCGGCCTTGCCGTTATTCTGCACAATATTGATCCCGTCGCAGTTGAGCGCTTCCTTCATGGCTTTTGCCAGTTTCGACAGAAGTGGATAAACCTTTGAGCCCACAGACTCGGGCGCATCGAAGATATTCTCAAAATACTCTTTTGGTATAAGGAGAACGTGCCCAAGGTTGGTGGGCATAATATCCAGAATCGCTATAAAATCCTCATCCTCATAAACCTTGGATGAAGGTATCTCCCCTTTGATTATCTTGCTGAAAATCGTTTCCATAATCTCTGTCCTCCCGTTTACGAGTAATATATTCTTATACTGAAACATTATCCATGTAAAGGTGGCAGACAAATCAAAAATACCTAAATATATTGAAAAACAGCACTCATCCTTTATAATTCAATATAATGATACTCCGGCGGCGTTATGTTTCATTGGTTTATCCTACAACTGCCGGAAATCCTGGCAGCGGCGCATCTGAAGCCGTCCTAGTGCCAAAAGGGGCAGATCTGTGAATAATGAAAAAGACTGCATCTCCAGAGCAGACCTTATCGCAGCATATAAATATTTCTCACATAACCTGCGTACATCAACGGCTACCATCGTTGCTATGCTTGAGGCGGTCAATGACGACCTGGGAGACGATGCAGAGGAGATGCTAGAGATAGTTGCTGAATCAGGCTTTCTGCTGGACACCTTCGACAGGGGGATGAGCTCCTGTTTCCGTTTTCTTTTGGAAGACAAGGTTGATGCCGCCGATGATGACATTGATGTGAAAAGACTGGTGGACCACTACCTCGATAAAACTAAATTCTCCACACACCCCGATCAGGCGGATATCGAGATCGATGTGGAGGATGATTTCCACATACGTACATGCGGCTATGTCTTCAAAACACTTTTTATGATGGTGCTCAGCGAGGCCGTGGCAAACGCAAAGGGGAAGCTGATAATCAAAGGGGAGCCCCCTGTGCTCAGCCTCTCATGCGGCCAGGGATTTAACGAACTTCCTGTGGTTTTCAGCATCTTTACCAATATGTTTGAAAGGGGCGGAACAAGGTTTTCATACACCAGCGATGAAATATCCATGAGGTTTGATAATGAGAATTTTGATTGCAGATGATGAGCTCAGGCTCAGAAAAGTAGTTGCCATGCACCTTAAGAAAGCAGGTTTTGAGGTGGTGGAGGCGGGCAACGGAAAGCAGGCGCTTGAGCTTCTTGGAGAGAAGGAGCCCGATGTTTGCGTTCTTGATGTTATGATGCCTGAAATGACAGGTCTTGAGGCTTGCGCTGCCATAAAAGAGGATGATGAAACCTCCTCTATCCCCGTTATTTTGCTCACAGCTATGGCGGAGAGCGGCGATATTGAAAAAGGTAACACCGCAGGGGCGGATTATTACCTCACAAAGCCCTTTAGCCCGAAGGAGCTTATTGAGGTTATAAACAGCAAACTTAAAACAGAGTGAGAAAGGATATGAAACTTTCGTACAGAGGGAGCAAGGATACGCTTAAACAGCTTATCTCCATGCTCGCCGGTGAGATTGAATTTGTGCAGGAGGATTCGGCGGATGTCTGCATCATCGAGATCAGCGATGTTGAGATACTCTATAAGCTGAACAAGGAGTTCAGGATCCCCACCTTCTTCTATATCAATACGAAGGATAAGCGGATACGGGAGGGGATCAAAAACTTCAAGATCTCCGGACTCTTCTTCCCTCCGCTGAAGAAAGAGGATATCCTCAAGAAGCTTAAGGTCTCTGCCGAGCATACCAGCCAGGGGAAAACCTCCGGTGATTTCGATACTCTCAAGGCGAAGGTTATCGCCAAGGCGGAGAGCATACCAGCTCTGCCTGCCCTTGCGAGGGAGCTGTTAAGGCTTACCCAGCAGGACAACTCCCAGATGAAGGACTTCGTGGATAAGATCAAGAAGGATCAGGGTGTCTCCTCCCGCATAATAAAGCTTGTCAACTCCCCCTTCTATGGCCTCCGAAAGGAGATAACGAGTATAGACCGTGCTACGGTTCTTCTTGGGCTTAATACGGTTAAGAATCTTGCCCTCGCTGTATCCACCGAAGGTTACTACAACAAGCAGTTCAACATATATAAAACAGACGGTCACGCCCTTTGGGAGCATGCGGTTATGGTTGCCTTACTGTCTGAGTGCTTGGCGTCACGTGTGGGTGAGGATTCCGATGCCCTTTATCTTGCAGGGCTTATGCACGATATAGGCAAAACTGTTCTTGTGGATTTCCTCGTCAAAGAGGTGGACACCACCAAGGACGAGCTTGCACAGATCGGGATCGATCATGCGAGTGTAGGCTCTATGATACTTAGCAAATGGTCCGTTGCGGATATTATCTCCGAAGCTGTGAATAAACATCACTTGAAGACGGACAACAGGCAGGCTATGATTGTTTATTTTGCGAATCTCCTTGCGCAGGATAGAGAAAATGCTGAAGGATATCTTGCTGATGCAGCTGAATTCTTCGGCGTGTCCTATGAGGATGTCGCTATACCCGTAATGCAGATTCTGGAGGTTAGTTCTGAAGAATCGGAAGATGGTGAATCTGGATAAGAAGCTTTTCAACGCATTCTTTACCAGTACCGCTGCAGACTTTCAATATACATTGTGCGACTATATCATGGAGAACGGCTGTCTCTCCTTCACCTTTTGGACATGCGAAGGGAACATCTGCGAACCCGCTCTAGGCGAAAAAGGGGGCAGTGGTATCAGTATGGATATCTTCGATCTTGGATACAGCGGGGATGCTGTAACCGTCCCCATGATGGAGATCCAGTACTTTGATGAGGCCTTCAGTGTCCACACCGCCTTGTTTTTCAAAAGCTCAAACCGTGTCCTCGGTGTGGTGACCTTCCACGAAGAACCACCGGCTGAGATCGTTTCCGAGATAAGCGAATGCGCACCCTTCATAGGCTCCCGAATGGATGAGCTCCTCGCAAGGGATGCCAACATAAACGTTTATGTGGACTACCAGAAAAAGATCGAATTCATAAAGAAGGGGAGCCAGATATTCAAGGCCATCGAGCTGGATAAGGTTATCGCGGTTTCCCTTTCATTCTTCATGGAGGTTTTCACAGCCGAAGCGGTCTGTGCGCTCTATAAGAGCGAATTCAGCGGATACGGCCTTGAGGAGAATGATTTACGTGAAAAGATAAGCATTGAGGGTGTTTCAGCATGGGAGTTTGCCTCAAAGACCGATAGAACTGAATTCATAGAGGAGTCGTGCCATTCCAACGACTTCAATATAAACAACGTATTCATCGTGTATGAAGAGACTATGCAGATCCGATTTCTCCTCTTCAATATACATTTCGATATAGTGCCCGATAAGGAGTTCAGCGAGCTCGTATCATCCCTTGTAACCATTGCTGTGGAAAACGCCGCAAACCATGAGGCGATGACCCGTTTCAAGCTGGAAGAGAACGAGATGAAGGCAACGGGAAGCATCCTGAACAAGTTTGTCCAGCGGGATGTCTATTACGATAGTTATCCCGAGATATACGGCATAAGCTACCCCGCCAGAACCGCAGGTGGTGATTTTTTCTTTGTGAGAGAGCAGGGGGATACGGTTTTCTTCTGCGTCGCCGATGTTTGCGGAAAAGGGTACTCCGCTGCTGTCTTCACCGTTGTTCTCAGCGTGTTCGTAGCTATGAGCAACTGTTTTGAGGGTGAGAACGGCCTTGAAAACCTTACCAGAACAATGAACCTCTTCCTTATAGACAAAAACTTTGAGGACAGATTTATCACCGCCTTCTTTGGAACATATAACAGGACAAACAAGGAGCTCAAGTATATATCCTGCGGCCATGAACCGGGTGTTCTCTATGATGAGAAAGGTATGAACGTTCTCGGTTCCCACTATCTCCCCCTCGGCATAGCGGATGACAACTATGAGAGCGAATCGGTACCCATTCCGGAAAACTCCACCCTGTTCGTTTATACGGACGGCATAACGGAGTATATCAGCCAGGATGATCTGGAGGATAAGGTGGGTGCCCTTGTTAAAGGTGATTGCGAAAACGTCGTCCATGAGTTATATAAAGAACTTGTCACAGACAGGGACACACAGAGGGACGACTTCACCTGTATGCTGCTGAACTTCTAGAGCATACGTCCATTTCCCCTGAAGCAAACCATCTTAACCCGGAGTATTACTTGGAAAAGAAATCTCGTGAAATACAGAAGATGTTTGACGACATCGCCCCTAAATACGATTTTCTCAACCGTGCCCTTAGCTTCCGCACCGATGTGGCTTGGCGTAAGAAGGCCATAAAGCTTTCGGAGCTGGAGGACGGGCAGAGGATCCTTGATCTGGCCTGTGGAACGGCGGATATGATGATCCAGATGAGCAAGTCCGAAAAGGATATCGAGCTCATTGGCGGTGATTTTAGCTACAACATGCTCAGAAAGGGTGCGGAGAAGTTTCCCGAGGGTGCTTTTTCCGTAAGCGATGCCCATTGTCTCCCCTTCAAGGATGAATCCTTCGATCGGATCCTCATAGCCTTTGGCTTCCGCAACGTTACGGATAAGCCGAGGGGGCTGAGCGAGATGAACAGGGTTCTTAAACCGGGGGGAAGGCTCTGCATACTCGAGTTCAGCACACCGGAAAACCCTGTTTTTGCCGCAGTTTACCGTTTCTATTTCACAAAGATTCTCCCCTTCATCGGGGGGCTTATATCGGGGAACAGGAAGGCCTATGAGTATCTCCCCGATTCCGTTTATAAATTCCCAAAAAAGCCCGAGTACCGCAGGATGATAATGCAGGCGGGCTTTTCTAAGGTGGATTTTAATCCGCTCAGCATGGGCATCTGCGATGCCACTATCTGTATAAAATAACAGCTGCCTTTCAGGAGGTTTAAATTGGCTTATAAAGATCTAAGAGAATTCATAAAACTGCTTGAGAAAAAGGGTGAGCTTGTGAGGGTCACCGAAGAGGTGGATCCGATCCTTGAGATAACGGAGATAACCGACCGTGTCTCCAAAAAGCACGGCCCCGCCATTCTTTTCGAGAACGTTAAGGGGAGCGACCACCCTGTACTCATGAACATGTTCGGCTCAAACGAGAGGATGTGCATGTCCCTTGAGGTGGATACCCTTGATGAAATGGGGGAGCGGATCATTAACCTCATAGATCGTGATACCCCTGAGAACCTCATGGACAAGGTGAAGGCTCTGCCCACGCTCATGGAGCTCAATAAACTTTTCCCTAAGAAGGTGAAGAAGGGGCCATGCAAGGATGTTATCCTGAAGGGCGACGATGTGGATATTACAAAATTCCCCGTACTCCAGTGCTGGCCGGAGGATGGGGGCAGATTCATAACATTGCCCTGCGTCTTCACGAAGGATCCTGTTACGGGTGAGCGCAACTGCGGCATGTACCGTATGCACGTTTACGACCGCAACACCACGGGTATGCACTGGCATAAGCACCACCACGGTGCGGACCACTTCCGTAAGGCGAAGAAAGCGGGGCTTGATAAGATCGAGGTGGCAGTCTCCCTCGGGGCTGATCCCGCCATAACATATTCCGCCACGGCGCCTGCTCCTGAGGGTATCGATGAGATGCTTCTTGCTGGCTTCATCCGCAAAAGCCCCGTGGAGATGGTCCCATGTGAAACCGTGGATCTGGAGGTCCCTGCAAACAGCGAGATCGTGATAGAGGGTTATGTTAATGTGGACGAGCTCAGGCTCGAAGGCCCCTTCGGCGACCACACCGGCTACTATTCCCTCGCAGACATGTATCCCGTTTTCCACATAACCTGCATAACCCACCGGAAGGATGCGATATACCCCTCCACCATCGTGGGTAAGCCCCCCATGGAGGATTGCTACATGGGTATCGCCACAGGCCGTGTCTTTCTCCCTGTGCTGAAGAAGCAGGTTCCTGAAATAGTAGATATGGCTCTCCCTCTGGAGGGTGTTTTCCATAATATAATGTTCATCTCCATAGATAAGAAATACCCTATGCACGCCAAGAAGATAATGAACTTTGTATGGGGTACGGGACAGATGATGTTCACCAAGATGATCGTCATTGTCGATTCGGACGTGGATGTACATAACAACTCAGAGATCCTCTGGAGAATGGGTAACAACGTGGACTGGAAGCGGGACATCGTTGTTATGGAGGGCCCGCTCGATGCCCTTGACCACTCCTCCCCCTATGCCTATTGGGGAAACAAGATAGGTATCGATGCCACTAAGAAGTGGAAGGGTGAGGGTCATGACAGGGAATGGCCCGATGACATCTCCATGGACGAGGATATCGTAAAACGTGTGGACGAGAAATGGAAGGATTACGGTATAGACCTTTAGACAGAGAGCAGAGAGCGGAGGAGTTCATCCGCTTCCTCGATGAAAACTATGCGGGGGCTGACTGCAGCCTCCGCCACGATTCACCCTTTACCCTCCTGACGGCAACCATCCTCAGTGCCCAATGCACCGATGCCCGAGTGAACATAGTAACCGAGACACTATTCAAGAAATACCCGACACCGGCAGATCTGGCGGATGCCGATATTGGGGAGCTCATGGAAGATATCCGCTCCACCGGATTCTATAAAAACAAGGCGAAGAGCCTTAAGGGTATGGCTGGAGCATTGATAGAGAAGCACGGCGGCGAGGTACCCGATACGATGGAGGAGCTCACGGCACTCCCCGGTGTGGGCAGAAAGACGGCAAACGTTATCCTCGGCAACTGCTTTGCCAAGCCCGCCATAGTTGTGGATACCCATGTGAAAAGAATATCAAACAGGCTGGGGCTGGTGCAGAGCAATGACCCCGATAAAATTGAGAAAGAGCTGTACGATATTATCCCCGGAGAGAAGGGTGCGGAATGGTCCCATCAGGTTATCCTTTTCGGCAGGGAAACTTGTACTGCCAGGAAGCCGAAATGCTCCGAATGCCCCATTGCCGAAATATGCCCATACCTTAATGGTGAATTATGAAAACCTTATACATTGATATGCATGCAGGGCTCTCAGGTGATATGTCTTTGGCGGGGCTCATCGGCCTTGGCCTTGAGACGGGAGAGCTTGGGGATATGCTCTCAAGGCTCACAGGAAGGGATATCCAGGTTAGCGTAGAGAATGTTCTGGTGAGCGGTATCTCCGCATGCAGGCTTAGCCTGAATCTCCCCCATGAACATGCCCACAGGCATCTGAGCGATATAGAGGAGATGCTCGGCAACGGTGTACTATCTCAAGATGATGCATTGAGGGCTTTGAAAGTGTTCAGGAAACTTGCTGAGGCGGAGGCGGAGATACACGGCACAACGCCGGAGAAGATCCATTTCCATGAGGTGGGCGCCCTTGACTCCATTGCAGATATTGCGGGCTTCTGCTGGGGTCTGGGCAGGCTGGGTATCGAAAGGATCGCAGTCTCTAAACCGATGCTCGGCCATGGGAGTATAAAGTGCGCCCACGGGATAATGCCCGTTCCGGCACCTGCAACCCTTAAACTCCTTGAGGGGATAGAGGTTATCAGAACGGACGAGCCGAACGAGATCACAACACCCACAGGTGCGGCGATAATATCAGCTCTGGCGGATGAGGTGAGCGTACGTTTCACGGGAAACATTCTACGCTCAACCTTCTCCACAGGGACAAAGGTGCTTGAAACCTTTCCGAATCTCCTGCGGATGATTATATTAGAGGAAGTCGAACTTGAGTCGGTATACGTGCTCAATACGGATATCGATGATGCATCGGGTGAAGATCTCGCCGGTGTTATGGATGCCCTCTCCATAGAGGGGGTGCTGGATATCTCATACACCCCGAGGTTCGGCAAAAAGAACCGACCCGGCTGGCGCATTGAGGCGGTTGTTGAGAAGAAGGGTATAGAGCCTTTAACCGCTTTCATCCTCGAAAGAACTTCCACCGCCGGCGTTAGATACTATCCCGTTCTGCGTAGTATAATGCAGAGAAGGATCGAGAGGGTGGAGGTTTTCGGTTCTGCGGTTTGTGTGAAGGTTCTGGAATATCAGGGTATAATAAAGTTCTCGCCCGAATGGGAGGACTGTCTCAGAGCTTCGAAGGAAACCGGGCGGAGACCCTCGGACATATATACTGCGGCAAAGGGAGTGTTTATAAAATGACACTGAAGAACGGATACATACAGATATATACAGGAAGCGGCAAAGGGAAAACCACCGCCGCCCTTGGCCTTGCTCTCAGGGGAGCAGGGGCTGGCCTTAAAGCATATATGGGGCAGTTTCTCAAAAGTGCGGAGTATTCAGAGCATGAGTACCTTGTTCAGCATACGGGGCTCATCGATGTGGAAACTTACGGCAGCGGAAGCTTTATAGAGGGGCACCCGAGTGAAGAAGACAAGCGTCTTGCCGAGATAGGGCTTAACAGGGCGGAGCGTGCCATGACCTCTGGAGACTATGATATAGTTATTCTCGATGAGTTGAATGTGGCTGTTCATATTGGTCTTTTGTCCGTTGAGTCGGTCCTTGAGCTCATGGAGAAAAGACCCCCGAAGGTCGAGCTGGTGATCACTGGAAGGTTTGCCCCAAAGGAGATGACAGACCGTGCGGATCTGGTCACAGAGATGCGGGAAATTAAGCATTATTTCAGCTCAGGTGTCTCCGCAAGGGATGGTATAGAGAAATAATATGAAAAAATTGTTATATTTCGTTCTTCATAACAATTATATGACATAATAGTGCTAGATCGGGTACTGGTGATGCATGCCCACAGAAAAAGGCCGAATGTGGGAAGCGAATAACTCAAAAAAAGCCCTCTAACAGGTGATATATGCTACCCCGGTTTTGGCAGGAATCTCTTGATAAGCTTGATCATGCCTTTCAGCCCCTCGTAAACCCCTTCAGCGGAGTTACCTTCGCAGTGGAAGCGTTGCTTAGAAACTATGAGCAGTGCGGTTTTGAGAGCGTTGGCGAGTTATTTGACCGTGCCTACAGGGATAATGTACTCTTTGAGCTGGACCTGGTTCTTCGTTCAAAGGCGATGGTAAAGTTCAAGACCGTGGGCGGCTTCTCCAAGATGAAGCTCATGTACAACTATGATGAGCGTACCATTACAATGCCCGATTTTGTTAAGGGGAGAACATTTCAGCTCCTTCAGGAAAACGGGCTTGAGCCGGACTCATTCTGCTTTGAGATAAGCGAGCGGGGGAGAAACGGTATGGCGGCAAGCGCCCAGAGCGTTTTTGAAAACGCCAGAACCTCCGGGTGCCGGATAGCACTGGACGATTTCGGTGCAGGATTTGCAAACTTCGAGCTCTTCTATTACGCCGAACCGAACTTTATAAAGATAGACCGTTTCCTTATACAGGATATTGATACAGATATAAAAAAGAAGAAATACTGTAGTCACATAGTTAGCATGGCGCATTTCTTCGGTATATCCGTTATCGCTGAGGGTGTTGAAACAAGGGGTGAGTTCTTCTCCTGCAAAGAGGTTGGCTTCGACATTGTTCAGGGCTTTTTTATCCAGAGACCAACCCTCAACAGTTTCGATATCAAGACAACGTATTCCTCTATTCAGGAGCTTGACAGCTACGATAAAAGGGACCTCAGCGAGGATGCCTACCTTATCTCGAACGAGATCGTGAAGCTTTCGCCAGTCAATATTAAAGATAAGGCGGACAAGGTGCTTTCGGCTATGCGTGAGCATATGGATGTGCCGGTTGTTCCTGTAACGGATGATGCCGATGTTCCCGTGGGGATAATCAGCGAGAAGGATCTGAAGGAATACCTTTACATGCCCTACGGAAAGGAGCTTCTGAATAACCGTTCTCTCACGGTAAATATCCGAAAGTTTGTTAGCAGATGCCCCATCGTGGAGATCAATGTACCCATTGAGAAGATCCTTGAGCTTTTTGTTTCCAACAAGGATGCGGATGGCGTGATTATCACGAAAGGCCTTAAATACTTTGGCTTTCTCACCGCTCAGTCACTCCTTAATACCCTTAACGAGAAGAACCTCGCCTTTGCGAGGGATATGAACCCGCTTACCAAGCTCCCCGGAAACAACCTTATCAATGCTTACCTTAACGATGCTTTCAAAGACGGGAATACGCAGTATTTTCTCATATACTTCGATTTCGACAACTTCAAGCCTTTCAATGACCGCTTCGGTTTTCGTCAGGGTGACAGGGCCATTATCCTTTTCTCTGATATACTTAAGAAAGATTTCAGCGGTAAGAATGAGTTCATAGGACACGTCGGCGGTGATGATTTTTTCGGTGGGATGTCCTGTTCCGGCATGGAGTGCAGCAACATCGTTGCTAAGATAAAGAAAACTATCCGTAAATTCACCGATTCCGTGGTATCTTTTTACACCGAGGATGAGGTGGACACTGGCCACTATACCGCAAAAGACAGGTCTGGAAACATCCAGAGCTTTAACCTTCTGAGTGTTTCTGCAGCGATAATCGAGCTCCCCCCGGGCGACCGTGCCCACACACCCGACCAGATCTCCAATATCCTCGCCGACCTTAAAAAGCAGGCTAAGGCCAGCGATGACAAGATCGCTATCGCCAGCATGGGCCAGAAGGAGATTACCATCGTTAAGGGTGTGCAAAGCTCCATAGCCTGAGCCTCTTCACGGAGCTAACTTATAAGACCTATCCCGTACCAGCGGCTTTGTACCATCCAGCACTTCTGACGCATATCGAGCATACGGAAAGCATTACAGGAACCTCCACAAGAACGCCTACCACCGTTGCCAGTGCGGCGCCGGATTCCGGTCCGTACAGAGATATAGCTGTAGCCACAGCGAGCTCGAAAAAGTTACTCGCACCGATGAGGGCACCCGGTGAAGCCACGTTGTGTCGTATTCTAAACCTGCGCATCAGCCAATATATAAGCCCGGAATTGAAGTAAACCTGCAGCAGTATAGGTATACTAAGCAGAAGAACATGGAATAAGCGGCTTGTGATATTTTCCGATTGAAAGGCAAAGATGAATACAAGCGTTGCCAGCAGTGCGGAGATTGAGAGGGGCTGAAAGAAAGGGACGAAGCTGTTCTCGAACCATTCCTTACCCTTTGTCTTTATTACTGCACCCTTTGCCGCCACAGCACTGATAAGCGGAACCGCTACGAATACAGTCACAGAGAGAAACAGCACGTTATAGGGAACACTGAGATCAGAGGTTCCGGAAACTAGAAACTTAACTATGGGGGCAAATGCAAAAAGCATGATAAGATCGTTCACCGACACCTGAACAAGGGTATAGCCGGGATCACCCTTTGTTAGACTGCTCCACACGAAAACCATGGCGGTGCAGGGTGCCGCAGCAAGGATTATGAGACCTGCCATATATTGATTGGCCAGCTCCTCTCCAATAAATGGAACAAAAAGGACCTTAACGAAGAGATAGCCGAATAATGCCATGCTGAAGGGCTTAACCAGCCAGTTCACCGCCAGAGTAATCAGCAGACCCGCAGGGTTCTTTCCCGCATCCTTAACAGAGGCAAAGTCCACCTTGAGCATCATCGGGAAGATCATGAACCACATCAAAACGGCGATGGCGAGGTTTATGCCTCCGCCTATCTCTAGAGAACGCATCGTATCTGTAAACCCTGGGAACATCTCGCCAATGAAGACGCCTGCCCCCATGGATAGAGCCACCCATAGTGTCAAATATTTGCCGAAAAGTCCCATCTACTCACCCTTTATCCTCTCGATAAGATCAAGAACACGCATCTTAATTGTGTCCCGTACAGCGATAGTTTTTTCCAGCTTCTGTTCATCCGTTCCTTCAGCTGCGGATGGGTCCTCAATGCTCCATACAAGCTTGTCCTTGATAGTGGGGAATATGGGGCATCTCTGTGCGGTCAGCTCATCGCAAACTGTTATAACATAGCTGTATTGACGACCCTCCTTGAAAAAGTCGAAAACGGACTTTGTCGGGTTGCCGCTGATATCTATGCCATCGAGCTTCATCGCCTCAACGGCGAAGGGGTTAAGGTTACCCGGTGTCAATCCGGCACTCTCAGCATCAATAACATCCGAGCCTAATTCATTAGCATATGCTTCTGCCATCTGGCTTCTGGCCGAGTTGTGTACGCACACAAAAAGTATCTTAGTCATGGTGACCTCCTTTTTTATATTTCTATAATAATAGAAATAATGATTAATGCAATATTATTAGTGTTATCGAAATGTTAGATCTTTGGTTCGAAAATAGAACGCTAAAAGCTGTTTGGTACATAAAAGTCAGATTGTGGTCATATACCCCTTGAAATCTCCATCACAAGGGAGTAGTGTTCAGAGCCTGAGCATTAAAGTAAGGCGTTCCATGGTGCAGTTATGGACATAAGAAGAGAGCTATTAGGCGGACCGCACTCAAAGAGGCGGCGGTTCGGCAGATTTCTTGATGGTCACGAGGACCTATATATGGTGATCATCGCTGTAATAATCGGCCTGCTGGCCGGATACGGCAATATCATCTTCCGTTGGATGATAGGCTTCTTTCAGGGGCTTTTCTACGGAAGCCGCTCGGAGTTTATCCTCGAAACACTCAACAACACACCCTTTTATAAGATTATCCTGATACCGGCCATCGGCGGGCTTATGGTGGGGCTTATCTCCATCATGTTCAAGTTTGCCAAGGGGCATGGTGTTCCGGACGTTATGAAGGCGATAGCAATGAACCGGAGCATATCCCCCGCCATCGCCATCATTAAGTCGCTCTCATCAGCCATAACCCTCGGTTCAGGAGGTTCTGCGGGTAGAGAGGGGCCCATCGTGCAGATCGGTGCGGCCATCGGTTCCGGGGTAGGGCGTTTCTTCCGGTTCTCCACCAGCCGGATGAAGGCCTCCGTTGCATGCGGTGCCGCAGGCGGACTAGCGGCGACATTCAATGCCCCCATAGGGGGTGCGATGTTTGCTGCCGAGGTTCTTCTCGGGGAGTTCGGACTCAAAACATTCAGTCCAATCATCATCGCATCGGTTATAGCAACCGCCGTTTCCAGGGCGTATCTGGGTCATGAGGTAACCTTCGAAGCCCCAGTTTATCACCTCGAAAGCGCCTTTGAGCTCCCTCTTTATGCGCTTCTAGGTCTTCTATGCGCAGTGGTGGGGGTATTCTTCATAAGAACCTTCTATTTCTTTGAGGAACGCTTCGAGAGCCTCGACATACCCTCATGGAGCAAGCCGGCTCTCGGTGGTCTGCTTATGGGTACACTGGCCGTTTTTTCCCGAGATATCATGGGTGTCGGCTACGACACGATTATAAAGGTCCTCCATGGCGAGGTGGGTATGATCCTCCTCGTCATAGTCTTTCTCAAGATACTGGCCACCTCCTTCACGCTGGGCTCTGGAGGCTCCGGCGGTCTTTTCGTTCCCTCACTTTTCATCGGTGCGGTGACCGGAGGTTTTTTCGGCTGGCTTATGCACTCACTCATGCCAGGGATGACAGCGGACAGCGGAGCCTACGCCCTCGTTGCAATGAGTGCCATGCTTGCCGCAACCATGCGGGCGCCTCTCACAGCGATACTTATCATATTCGAGATAACCCAGAGCTATACCATCATTCTCCCCCTCATGCTCACAGCGATAATAGCCAACATCGCTGCAAACTGGATCGAGAAGGAGTCCATATTCTCATGGATACTAACGAAGCAGGGGATACGCATCAAGCGGGGGCTTGAGGAACAGGTACTCGATTCCATATATGTTCGTGATGTTCAGTTCACCGATGTTACCTCCTTCCATGAAAACACCCCCTTTCGAGAAGTGATGGAGGGTATACAGACGGCACCCCAGAGCTACTTCCCCGTTCTTGACAACAGCGAACACCTTGTCGGCATGCTTTCTCTGGACGACATCAGGGGAGTGATCTTTGAGGAGGGGCTTGAGGATATTGTTGTTGCAGGAGAGATATGTACGAAACAGGGGGTGATTTATCTTTATCCGGATGATACACTTACGGTTGCCATGGAAAAGATGGGACGCAAGGATCTGGGTGCACTCCCCGTTGTGGAAGAGGATGGCGAGGGCTACAGGGTCACAGGCCTTCTGCGTAGAAGCGACCTGATACTTGCCTACAATAAAAGAATAGCAGCGATGAGAGAATGATAGATTTTAAGAACGAACTTAACGACGGACAATACGCCGCAGTAACCAGCACAGAATGCCCTCTGCTCGTTCTGGCAGGAGCCGGAACGGGGAAAACAAGGGTTATCACATACAGGATCGCATACCTTATAAAGGTCTGTGGGATACAACCGGACAACATCCTCGCCGTAACATTCACAAACAAGGCGGCGGAGGAGATGAAAACAAGGCTTTTCGGCCTTGTGGGCCCTTCGGCGTATAGCGTCTGGATGGGCACGTTCCACTCCATATGCCTCCGCCTTCTCCGGCGAGATGGCCATCTGGTTGGTTTGCAGGGGGGCTTTGGTGTCATCGATCAGGACGACAGGCTCTCGCTCATGCGTTCAGTGGTGAAAGATCTCAAGATCGACCACAAGAAATATCCGCCAAAACAGTATATGCACCGAATAAGCTGGTTTAAGAACACCAAGCCCTATGTTGATTCCATGCCACCCGATGCGGCTACCTTCCACAGGCTGGACGAGGTTTTTAATGAGTATCAGCACAGGCTGGACCAGCAATATCTCATAGATTTCGACGATATGCTCGCCCTGACCATACGCATGCTGCAGGCTAACCCGCAGACAAGGGACCACTACCGGAGTATATTCAAGTATATCCTTGTGGATGAGTATCAGGATACGAACGGAATACAGTTCCTGTTCCTGCAGCTTCTTTCCGGAGAGAACGGAAAGATCTGTGTGGTAGGGGATGACGACCAGTCTATCTACGGCTGGCGTGGTGCGGATATTCGAAATATCCTTGAGTTCGATAAGCATTTCAGCGGTGTTGAAACCGTTAAGCTCACAGACAACTACCGAAGCACAGCGGATATCCTCGCAAGAGCTAATTCACTCATAAACAACAACAGGATGCGTAAAGGGAAGGAGCTTGTCCCCTTTGTTAAGGAAGAGGGGACCGTTGAGTACCGTTCCGCCATGAACGAAGCCGCAGAGGCGGAGTTTGTTACGTCCACCATCGAGAAATACATGGAGGAGGGACACTCCCTCAAGGATACGGCAGTTCTTTACAGGACCAACGCCCAGTCACGTAACTTCGAGGTAAACCTGAATAAAAAGGGGATACCGTATAAGGTGATCGGCGGCACAGCATTCTACCAGAGGCGGGAGATCAAGGATATCCTCAGCTATCTCCGCTTCTTTGATAACGCATACGATACCGTCTCCTTCGCACGAAGCCTCAAATTCCCCGGCAGGGGAATAGGGGATGGAACCATAGAGAAACTCCGCCGTTACTCCATATCGAATGGAATGAATCTTCTCGAGGGAACTAAGAACATGGGGGGCTCACTCAGCGCAAATATGCGTAGAGGGCTAGAAGGCTATGTCAGGCTTATGGACCATCTCGCAGGCCTCGGGAAGGTAAGCGATATGGTGAACGATATCATAGAGATGACAGAATATAAGGAGTACCTCAAAAAGTTCGAGAGTAAGGAGGAGGCAGAGAAGAGGGCAGGAAACATAGACGAACTTTTCAACGCCGCCGTCGCCTTCGAAGAGGCAAACCCCGATGGAACACTCACCGACTTCCTCGCCACAACATCGCTCACAACATCAACGGATGAGGATACCGGCGATAGGGTCAGCCTTATGACAATACACTCCGCAAAGGGGCTTGAGTTTGATGTTGTCTTCCTCACAGGGCTGGAAAACGGGCTTTTTCCTCTACATTCCAGTATAGACGAGCCGGAGCAGATGGAGGAGGAGCGAAGACTGTGCTATGTCGGTGTTACCAGAGCCAAAAAGCATCTCTATGTCACTAATGCAGAAAACCGTATCATTTACGGTAAGCGTAATATGACCACCCGCTCCTATTTTCTTGATGAAATGGGATTCAAAGAACCCGAATGGTTCCGTGCAAAATCGCCGTCCTTCGCAAATAGCAAAGTTAATGTTAAAAAGCCAGGCAACAAAAAATCGGGTGGAAGTACAGGTAAAGCGGGGAAAAGGGTCCAGCATGAGAAATTCGGCGAAGGTATTATTATCTCCGTGTCAGGAGATGGAGCCAGCGAAAAGGCGGAGGTTTTCTTCAAAGACGCAGGCGGACTTAAGAAAATCGTCACTTCATTTCTTACTTTTCTAGATTGAAATTGCAGTATTAGGATATACGTAAGGGATGCTTTTTTGGGAACAAACCACCCACAATCTATCTGAATACATTCCCATCCATGGAATATTCCATAGATTAGTAAAACTAAGAACGCAGGGAACTTTTTAGGGAACAAAGTTCCCCGCACCCCTCAAAAACCCATTTTGAAGATAAATATAATGATTGATGTGTAGTACGCTTTAATCCATGAAAGCTTATGCTAATAACACATTTGAGGTTGATACGTAAAAGGCTTCCAAGGATGGAAGCCCTGAAGTGAAGAATATGGAGCTATGCTTCATATTCTGTAACGGAAGTAAGCGGAGCGAAGGCTTTGCCGAGTGTAGCGGCAGGGAAATTCTCAGGATGATGAATTTCCCTGATATTAATTAGCAGCTTCCTTCTCACTTACGCAAGCGAGCTTTCATCCATGAAAGCTAATGCAAATCATACGTTTAAAGGTTGATATGTAACAGGCTTCCATGGATGGAAGCCCTGAAGGCGAAACTAAATTGAATTGTATTCAATTCATGTAGCCGGAAGTAAGCGGAGCGAAGGCTTTGCCGAGCGTAGCGGCAGGGAAATTATCAGGATGATGAATTTCCCAGATTAGTTTAAGGGGAAAATTTTAGGGAAAACTTTCCCCTTAGAATCCCCTTAAAAACCCATTTTGGGTTTTTTATAAAGGTTGAAGCGGATAAAGCCAACATGGATGTTGGCTCTGAAGTGAAGAATATGGAGCTATGCTTCATATTCTGTAACGGAAGTAAGCGGAACGAAGGCTTTGCCGAGTGTAGAGGCAGGGAAATTCTCAGGATGAAGAATTTCCCAGATATATCGTAGCCGGAAGTGCGAGAGAGCGGGTCTCCCCCGCTCGAACAACAATGGAATTTCCATGAATGGCAAATTCCATATATTTAATCGGTAGCTCTAACGTTTACACCCAAGAGAAAACAACGTGAGACGTGAAAAGGTATTTCATAAATTGGAAGACTAGTAGCCAACGACTCATTTGGCCTTAAAAGCTCTTAATCTTCCCCGAATGTTTTGCAGCCGAATGAGCTCTTTTGGAACCGCCCGGAAGTTTTGGCCGCACGTGACAGGTGAGGTAGTTCTAAATATTGAATACTGGAATGTGTGAATAGCGGCTACACTCCTCAGCATCAGCAAAACTTCAGGTGAAAAAGGAGTGAAATGAGGGAACCACCATCTCTTACGAATTTATGATAATAAATGAGTAATAATGGGGGCTGGAAAACCCTGAGGGAATAGTTTTGCATACTTTTGCGCCAAAAGTATGGCGTGCTTTAGCACGAAACACATAAATTAGTGACTAATTTCGCATTAAATTAAGTAAAAATAAGACTAAGGGGAAAATTTTAGGGAAAACTTTCCCCTTAGAATCCCCTTAAAAACCCATTTTGGGATTTTTATAAAGGTTGATACGCAACAGGCTTCCATGGATGGAAGCCCTGAAGGCGTAGCTGAATTGGGCTCTGCTCAATTCACGCAACCGGAAGTAAGCGGAGCGAAGGCTTTGCCGAGCGTAGCGGCAGGGAAATTCTCAGGATGAAGAATTTCCCAGATAGGATCAGTCTGGCTTCCATGGATGGAAGCCCTGTAGGCAAAACTAAATTGAATTGTATTCAATTTATGTAGCCGGAAGTAAGCGGAGCGAAGGCTCTGCCAAGCGTAGCGGCAGGGAAATTCTCAGGATGATGAATTTCCCAGATTAATAAAGACCAAGGCAAATTCCGTAGATTTGTAGGTCAAAATATTGCCTTAGTCACAATGTTCTTGAGACTTTCCAGAGTATCAAGCTTAACAATCCTCTCACCACCCAGTACAACTGCCGGCGGATTAACTATTCCGTATTTCGAGGGCACACCCTCCTCGGAGGTATCAATGAGCTTAACTTCTACCTTAGAGCCGTACTTATACTTTATCTCTTCTGCGAGTTCCGGTGTTTCCTTGTCGAGATCGCCGTCGTAGAGTATTTCTATGAGCATTTTTCCCTCCTTTTCAGCATTAACAGGTTCCGTTGGTATTAAGTAACTACTGCTATTAATAATAAGCCCCAATGACCCGATTTTCCAGTTTAATCCATCTGACAATTGCCTTTATTGACTATGCCCCTTGGCTGTAGTATTCTCTAACTTTGACTTCCACGAGGTGAATGAGAATATGCTCAAGAAATACCTTCTCGCTCCCGGGCCTACTCCAGTGCCTGAAAGCGTTCTTCTTGAAATGGCCAAACCGATACTTCACCACCGTACAGATGAATTCTCCTCTATTTTCGACAGCGCCGCAGAAAGGCTACCGAAGCTTTTCGGCACTGAGGGAGAGGTTCTTATGCTTGCCGGAAGCGGTACAGCCGCCATGGAGGCTGCTGTTGTAAACACTCTCTCTCCAGGCGACCATGTACTTGTGGTCAATGCAGGAAAATTCGGCCAACGGTGGCGTGACATATGCAATGTATTCGGCATGACCGTTTCCACAATAGATCTTGAATGGGGCGAATCCGTCAAGGCGGAACAGATCGAGGAGTTTATTAAGGAGAATCCCGATACTAAAGCTGTCCTTCTGCAGGGTAGCGAGACCTCCACAACAGCCTGCCACCCTGTTAAAGAGATCGCCTCTGTAACCTCTGCCACAGACGATACGCTCCTCATAGTTGACGGGATTACTTCTGTTGGTGTTTATGACACACGTATGGATGAATGGGGTATCGATGTCCTTGTAACTGGCTCCCAGAAAGCCTTTATGCTCCCTCCGGGACTCGCTTTTATTGCACTGAGCGACAGGGCATGGGCCAGAGCTGAGAACGCATCTATTCCGAGATACTACTTCGATCTGCGCAAAGAGCGTAAGACTCAGCAGAAATCTACCACCGCTTATACACCGGCTCTCACCCTTATCATCGGGCTTAACAAGGTTCTTGATATGCTCTTCGAAGAGGGTCTTGAGAATGTCTACAGGCGGCATCAGGTAAATGGAGATGCCACACGTGCAGCAGTCAAAGCCCTTGGCTTTGAGATGCTTGCGAAGGATAATCCATCCAATGCGGCGACTGGCTTTTATCTCCCCTCTGAACTTGATGGAGGCGCATTTGTGAAATTCATGCGTGAGAAGGTCGGTGTGACCTATGCAGGGGGGCAGGATCACCTTAAGGGGAGGATCCTGCGGATTTCCACACTAGGCTACCACGACGTTTTTGATACAATAACAGCCGTTTCCGCTCTGGAGATGGGGCTTGTCCGCTTCGGTGCGGATATTGAGCTCGGCAAAGGGGTTTCAGCGGCACAAAATATACTTAAGGATTACATCGGATAGGTTATGACCCAGGGTATTACAAACATTGCACCCATGCGTGCAAAAAAACTGAACGACATTGAAAAATCACTGCGGGGAGTTCTCAACTCCTACGGGTATATGGAGATATTCCTTCCCATATACGACTATTACGACATGCTCTCCCGCACAGCCATGGACTTTAAGGACGAGAACATCATCCGGTTCATCGACCGTAACACGGGTAAGTCTCTAGTGCTCCGCCCCGATTTCACACCCCAGGTGTGCAGATATGCGGCAAACTATATGGAGGGCTTCCCCCTCCCCCTTCGTCTCGGCTATCGAGGAAGGGTGTTCCGCAATGTAAATCTAGATAAGGGTGTTAAAGCGGAGAAACTTCAAGTGGGTTGCGAGCTTTTCGGTATGAGTGAGCTGGCAGGCGATACAGAGCTCATCCTCATTGCGGATAGAGGAATGAAGGCTCTTGGACTAAGCGGCTACAGGTTCGTTGCCGGCGACATACGATTTACAGAAACCATCCTCGAAATGGCAGGGGGTGGGCGTGAGGAGCTCCTTGGACTCCTGAGTGCAAAGAACGTTCAGGGTATCAAGGACTTTGCCTCAAATGCAGGATTGACTGATGGCGACACCGCTTTCCTTGCCTCCCTCCCCTTCGCATACGGCGGCATGGATGTTATTGATGAGCTTATCCGGACCGCACCTGCAGGTATCGCCAAGGAGAGGCTTGAGTACATTAAATCATTATTCAGCCAGCTCATCTCCCTCGGTGTTGATGAAAGCATGCTTGTATTCGACGCCGCAGAAACCACCGGACACGATTATTACACTGGCCTTGCCTTTGAAATCCTCCACGACAGCGTTGGCGGAAGGGTAGGATCAGGCGGAAGATACGACAACCTCGCAGGAAAGTTCGGCTTCAACGTATCCGCATGCGGAATGGCCTTCAATGTTGAGGAGATAATCCACATAGATAAACCCGTGGGTGAAACGGCTGAATTCGATTATATCGTAAAAGGGGATCTTGCCAAAGCAGAAGAACTTAGAAGCGAAGGTAAATCCGTAATGTTTATAGAAAATGAAGGTGAGCAGGATAGCTTCACCGACTACTACAATATAAAGGAAATCCTTTAGGGAGAAACTGTAATGAGCTGTAGTGTTATTCTTGGCGCCCAGTGGGGTGATGAAGGTAAAGGCAAAATTGTAGACATACTCACAGAACAGGCAGATGTCGTAGCACGCTCCTCCGGTGGACACAACGCCGGACACACCGTTGTTATCAAAGGCGAAAAATATATCCTGCACCTCATACCCTCCGGTGCGATGCATCCCGAAAAGCTTAATATCATCGGCAACGGCGTTGTCGTTGACCCCAAAGCTCTCATCGAGGAGATTGTGGGGCTTGAGAAGAAGGGTATAGACTTCACCGGCAGACTCTTCATAAGCAAGCGTGCCCACGTAATCATGCCCTATCACGGCCTCATAGACCGTATTCGTGAAGAGATAAAGGGAAGCAAGAAGATCGGCACAACGGGACGGGGAATAGGCCCCACATACGCCGACAAGGCCGCCAGAAACGGTATCAGGGTCTGCGACCTTTACGATAAAGAGGTATTCCGTGAGAAGCTTGAGCAGGGTGTAAACGAGGCGAATTTCCTCCTCGATAAAAAATACGGCAGTGACGAGAAGATCAACGCTGATGATATATACACCGAATATCTCGAGTACGCTGAGCGTATCCGCCCCTACGTTAAAGAGACCACCTATCTCATCAACGAGCTCTATGATTCCGGTAAAAAGGTTATGATGGAAGGTGCCCAGGGTACACTTCTGGATGTGGACTTCGGTACATACCCCTTTGTGACCTCCAGTAACTCAACTGCAGGGGGCTCCTGCACAGGTACGGGACTTTCACCTAACAGGATTAACAACGTTGTGGGCGTTATGAAGGCATACACCACAAGGGTGGGAAGCGGTCCTTTCCCCACAGAGCTTTTCGACGAAGACGGTCAGCGCCTGCGCGATGTAGGCCATGAGTACGGCGCAACAACCGGCAGACCCAGAAGATGCGGCTGGCTGGACCTCGTGGCGGCAAAGTTCGCATGCGTTGTTAACGGCATAAACTACATTTCACTCACCAAGCTGGATGTGCTCACAGGTATGAAAACAATAAAGGCATGCGTGGGCTACAAATATAAAGGCGAAACACTCGACACTTTCCCCCCTGAGATAGGCGCCCTTGAAGGGTGTGAGCCCATATACAAAGAGTTCCCCGGCTGGGAGGAGGATATCACAAAGGTAAGTAACTACGATGACCTCCCCGAGAATGCCAAGAAATACCTCGATTATGTAAAGGATTTCCTCGGCATTAAGTACAATATTGTATCCGTAGGAACGGACAGGGAAGAGACAATGATCCTCGAGGATGTATTCTAGATAACTTAATCATAAAAATATTGAGAAGCCCTGGACATTTTTTTGTGCAGGGCTTTTTTTATGGATAAATCCTGCCGTTTTTATGTGATGGCCAGCCGGGTTTTTATCCACTCTCAAAAGATAGTTAGCCTGATGCCACCACCCCTGCGTTAGGGGTTTCAGAACGTATATGGATTATTTAATATTTTTTTCAAAAAAGTAATTGACAAAGAGCTTCGTATTTTGCTATAAACCAATTCCCGCTTAGAAGAAAACATCTTGGCGGATTTAGAATGAGCCATTAGCTCAGTCGGTAGAGCAACTGCCTTTTAAGCAGTGGGTCGTTGGTTCGAGCCCAACATGGCTCATAGGTCCCATTCGTCTAGCCTGGCCTAGGACACCGCCCTTTCGAGGCGGCAGCAGGGGTTCGAATCCCCTATGGGACGCTTTACAATTAAATATCTTCTTTTTAAAGGAGAAACCGGGCGGTTAGCTCAGCTGGGAGAGCATCGGCCTTACAAGCCGAGGGTCGCAGGTTCGATCCCTGCACCGCCCATTACTTTTAAATCGAAGATCCCTTTGGGGGCGTAGTTCAGTTTGGTTAGAACGCTGGCCTGTCACGCCAGAGGTCGAGGGTTCGAGTCCCTTCGTCCCCGCTTTTTAAAAGCCCTGCTGTTAATTCAGCGGGGTTTTTTTATTTTCTCAGATACTTTATAAGCTCATCCTTCGGGATAGGCCTTGAGAAGTAGTAGCCTTGGAATGAATCACAGCCATATTCCTTGAGCTTCTCCATCTGTTCTCGGCTTTCGACGCCCTCTGCCAAAACTGCAAAGCCCATGTTTTTGCCAATATCAATAATATTTTTAACCATCTGACTGGATGTCTCGTTAGTAAGCATGTCATCAACGAAGCATTTGTCTATCTTGAGCTCATTAATGGGGAGCGCCTTGAGGAGGCTCAGGGATGAATAGCCGGTACCGAAATCATCAAGTGATATCATAATACCTGAATCACGCAGGCTATGCAGTACAGGGAGAACATGGTCCAGATCCTCTATAAAGAGGTTTTCTGTTATCTCCAGTATAATCTTTATGTTTCCGCACTCATTTTTAAGTGAATCATTAATCGCCTGCTGGAGCTTATCCACAAAATCTGCCTGCATAAACTGCTTAACTGAAATATTTATCGAAACCGAGGGGCAGCCAAAAACCGAATGAATATCCTTAATGTCTGTAAGAACACTGTTGATAATGAATTCACCAATCTCTTCTATGATGCCGGATGATTCAGCTACAGCAATAAACTTGTCAGGAGGCACAAAACCGAGCTCCCTGTTGCTCCATCTGGCCAGCGACTCTATGCCGCACACCTTCTCATCCCTGTCGACCTGGGGCTGATATACCATGAACAGCTCGCCCCTTTCAACAGCCCCCTTCAACTCCTGATGCATGTGGATACGTTTGAGCTCCTTAGCCTCCATACCCGGGGCAAACATGCTTATGTTGCCCTTACGCTTCTTGGCCTCATACATCGCAACATCTGCCGAGCGTATGAGATCATCAAGCGTTTCTCCGTGTTCGGGATACTTTGCAAGCCCAACACTTCCACCAAGTAAAAAAGTCTGTCCATCTATGGTGTAAGGCTTGGAGATGTGATCAAGTAGCTTGCGTGAATCCCTGACGATTGTTTCATCATCAATTACCCTGCTGAATATGAGGAATTCATCACCACCCTGCCTGATCAACATAGATGTTTTCTCAAGCTCAGATTTGATCCTTGCCGATATCTCAATAAGAACCTTATCCCCGAAGACATGCCCAAAGCTGTCGTTTACATCCTTGAAATTATCCATATCAAGATAAAGGAGCGTAAAGGGTTGCTTATCATCGTTTATCCATTCTCCTATGCGGTATCTCAGGTAATTTCTGTTGTAAAGCCCTGTGAGGTAATCCCTGTTTGCCTGCTTCTGAAGTGATTTCTTCAGCTCCTTATCCGTACGGGCAACCTTAAGAAACATGAAGAACAGGACAATATAAAAGGCAGCCCCGGATGCAAATATAATGGCAGTGAGCCTTAACCACTCTCTTACGATGAAAGATTTCTGTATGGTTGATGATATCCATATCTCATACCTGGGATCGTACCGGGCAGAGATAATCATTGGCACGCTTACTCCTTCAGTCTGCTCTATGGTAACGATTTCCCCATTTCTCATCACCTCATCTATCGGGAGCCCTGTTTTCTTTTCAATCAGAGATTTCCCTCTTTCGAGTATCTCTTCAGAGATAGGTTCATCGTATATACCCTCCCTGATGTAACTTTGGGAGGCATACTGGATATAGCCGTCAAACTCACGATGGATAATGATGTTGTTTTCATTACCGAAATGAAGATTGTTGTTGAAGAGCTTTGCCGAGTCGCCGAGTGTGAGTGCGGCGGCTATCACAGCAATAACCTTATTACTATCCTTATTATCACGCACAGCCTTTCTGATGGGAATAACGTACTCATTCAAAGGCTTAAAATAATAGGTCCGCCCAAGTATCATCTTGTCCCAGTTCAATGTTTTCAGGAAAGTGTTTCTGCTCTCTTCCTGCTCCAGAAGGTTAGGGAGGTCATCTGGGTTAAGATTATTGCTAACAGCGGTATACCTGCCGTCAGGGCGTAGAAGCCCGAGAGCTATAACGGAAGTATCAAGCTCAAGGTAGCTTTGGAAGATTTCAGGGTTCTTTACAGACTCATTCCCCCTGTGCTTCTCGGCAATCTCTTTTCCGAGCATATCGAGCATGTTTTCGTTTGTGGCCAGCAGGGAATGTATAACATTATAGATGAGATCAGTTTGTTGGATATTAAGCTTTTTATAGTCGCTGGTTATATCATTTTTGAGGCTATATGACACAAAGCACAGAATGATTAAACCAAAAATTAAAACGATATAAAATAAATACCAGATTTTCTCTTTAATTGCCTGCATAGCACATCCCGGTCAAATGATTGTAGCTGTAAAGTACACCTTACCAGTTATACTACCACATTAATGTACCCCACACCTTATTGTGCAGGGATAAGCTCCGTCTTAGAGATGCAGTATACCCAGACATGATAGATATAAAGGAAATAGCCTAAACCAAAGGTAACAATAACAATAAGAACCCAAAGGAGCAGATGTCCCAGATTCCCTAAAAGCTCAACGTTGCACTGCTGTATGTACCTTTTACCATCTACAGTTATCTCTGTACGGTTAATAAAAAACTTAGCTATCGAATACGGAGCGAAGAATGCTGCGATCCCAAAGGTTATAACGCTCAGAATTATCCAGATCACCGCATGACCCAAAGCTTCGAACATCGTAAAATTAGTCGTGATACTTCTTCCCATAACAAACCCCCTTTTCATAAATGTTAACAGTATTAAACTAGTGTTTTGTAAATTACTTGTAATTTTATCTGTAAGTGGATAATTGAAACAAGCTTAAGTATTTTATAGTCACTAGGATATATCTCTGTTAAGTTCTTATATGAAGGGGGGATCAACATGAAATATTTCACAGCTTCAATACTTTTGAGTGCCGTACTAATGGGCGGTTGCTCCTCGGTATCTTATTCAGTAAAGGACGGACTGCCTAAATGCGACAGCAGACCGCTATGCGTCTCTAGTGCGGATGAAAGGGACAAGTTTTATGTCGAGCCGCTCCCAGTTAAAGAGAGTGTAGAGAGTTCTCTAAAGGAGCTTGCAGGTATAATCGATGCCCTCCCCCGTACAGAGGTAACAAAGCTTACTGAAAACGAGTTAAGGGCGCTGGCCAAATCGAGATTCTTCAAATATAAGGATGATATTATCATAATTCCCATGAACGGCGCACTCGGCTACTTTTCAAAGGCGAGGATCGGTTACTACGATTTCGGCGTTAACAGGAAAAGGTATGAAGAGATACGAAGGTTGTATCTGGATTAGTTGATTATTGTTGTTCGAGCAAGGAGACCTTGCCCTCTTGTACTTCCGGCTACATAAATTGAATACAATTCAATTTAGTTTCGCCTTCAGGGCTTCCATCCATGGAAGCCTGTTACATATCAACCTTTAAACGTATGATTTGCATGAGCTTTCATGGATGAAAGCTCGCTTGCGTAAGTGAGAAGGAAGCTTCTTTCTTCGAACGGCAGAATAATTTCCATGGATGGGAAAGTCTTCAGACAGATAAAGGGGTTTTTGAGGGGATTCTAAGGGGAAAGTTTTCCCTAAAAATTTCCCCTTAGCCTTATTAATGAATAATGAGATTATTTGACAAGTTTAGCCGGATATGGTGTTTACGGCTTACGGTCGATGGGTATGGTTTTTCTTACTTCGGTAACGGAGTCGAGATCGGCATCGAAGGTGAGGAGCGCATCCTCTGTATCGTGGGCATCAACGGCTGTTTCGCCCCATGGTGTGAGTATTATGGAGCCGCCGCCGAATAGTGCACCACCTATGTTTCCTGCGGCGTTGCAGAGAACAAACCAGCACTGGTTTTCCACAGCCCTTGCGCTCACAAGAGCTCTGAGGTGCTTTTTGCGCACAGCGGGCCATTGTGCAGCGGCGAAGATGATCTGGGGAGCTTCGCAGAAGTGGTCTCTGTCCGGGTAGCGTAGATCGAAGCATATGGAGGTTCCGCACTTAATCCCGTCAAGGTTGACTATGCCCTTACGGTTTCCCGGTGCGAAGTTTTTATCTTCATCCATAAGTGGGAAGAGGTGCTTTTTATCATAGGGGAACCTGGTTCCTTTTGAGTCCTTTATGAAGAAAGAATTGAAACGCTCATCCCCGTTGTTGCGCACTACGCTCCCCATGTATCTGTTTGATGATGGGAGCTTGTCGACTATGTCATGATGGTTTTGCTCGAGTGAGCGTATCAGGGGATAGCGGAATCCTGTGGTAAAGAGTTCGGGTAGTAGTATGGTGTAGCCTTCAAGGTGCTCTGTGAGCTTGGTGGCTTTCTCAATGTTCTCGTTCGGGTCCTCGGTGACGTTCATTTGGAGGACCGCTATCTTCATCTCAGACATTCCAGAAGGTTGTCCCCTGATCGTCTACTATGTTGAATAGCGTTCTCTCCTCCTGCTCGCTGAGGCATGTTCTGTCGATACAGCTGCTTTTTGCGAGAACCTCTTCATCTATGAATATTGGTGTGCTCAGTCTGAGGGCTATGGCGATTCCGTCCGATGGTCTGCAGTCCATGGTTTTCTGTTCACCGCCGCAGTCGAGCTCCATCTTCGCTGTATAGACACCTTCTTTCACATCGTCGATAACGAGGCTGAGGACCCTTACTTTATCGATGCTTGAAAGTATTCCAGATATGAAGTCATAGGTCATAGGTCTTGGCGAGGGAATCTTGTTAAGTTCGCTGTAGATAGCCTCTGCCTCAAAAGATCCGATTGTGATGGGGAGAAGGTAGTCACCGCAGATAGTCTCCATCATGAGGAGATAGCGGGAGGTGAGCGGTTCTTTGATAACGCACTTCACGCCAATTTCATACATGTTCATGTCCTCCGGCATATTTGCCTTCACCCTTTCAAAGATAGAACGGACTTATTAAAATTCAACAACAAATTAATTCCTACCTTTTAGCTTCCGGAGTCAGTGTACTTCTCAACGATGTAAATGAGGTCCTTTTTTGTTATGGGCCCGACAATTATATCGAGAAGCGTTCCGTCCGGTTTGTATATAATGTTGGTTGGTATGGTGTTAATCCCGTATTCCGCACTGAGTGACCTGTCCGCAAGATAGACGGGGTAAGTGACGTTAAACTCTTTTATGTACTTCTTTGCATCATTAGGCTTTGCGTCCGTAGACAGGCCTATGATGGTGAGGCGGTCGCTCATTTCATTATAGGTCTCAACAAAATCGGGGGTTTCCCCTCTGCATGGCGGACACCAAGAGGCGAAGAAGTTCACAAGGAGAACCTTACCCTTGTTTTCCTTTTTAAATCTGGAGACAACTCCTGAGGATACCTTTTCAAGGTTAACATCGGAAACATCGACATCAGAGTCTGCACCCTTTCTTTCACAGCCGATGAAGGCGAATATAAGCATTACCGCGACAACAGTTCTAAGAACCAGTGATTTCATATCTGCTCCACAATTACTAGGATAGCTCCTATGGTATTCTTCATTTCGAAGACTTTCTAATAATATTCAAATATGACAATTTTTCAAGTCTCAGAGATAAGTCTTTATCTCTTCGTCGAAGTTTCTTTCTGTTACATCCACAGTATCAAAAACTTCTCTATCCTCGCAGGTGTTCCCTTCGGTGAGCATTATGAACTGGTCCCTTGTAATGGGGAAGAAGGAAAGGCCGCCGAATAGTGTGATGCCGAAGCTGACTGCAAATTCCGGAACTGGTAGTAGGGGCATGCCGCGGTCGATGGCGTGCATTATCTTCTTTAGAAGGTGTTTATAGGTGAACACTCTGTTTCCGCAAACGGGGTAGAGCTTCCCTACGGTTTCGGGTGTTTTGATGGAGTTCACGAAGATCTCCGCAACCTCGTGTACGCTCACCGGCTGCATGGGATAGCTTCCATCACCGAAATAGGTGAAAGCAGGGGCTTTGCGCATGTATCCTGCAAGCATGTTTATAAAGGAGTCTCCGGGGCCGTATATAAGTGAGGGACGCATAATGGTCCATTCGAGGGATGAGTTTCTAAGATGCTCCTCGGCCTTGTACTTCGTTTTATGGTAATCGCTCACCGCATCTGCTCGGGAGCCGTTTGCGGACATGTGTATGAATCTCTTTATACCAGCCCTCTCAGCGGCATCGATTATGTTCACAGATGCCTGATAATGGAGTTTTTCGAAGGTTACACCTTTTGCAGGGAACTCTCTGATAATGCCGATGAGGTGGATAACAGCATCAACATCTCCGAGGGCACCCTCAAAGCTTTCGGGTTCTAAAATATCCCCCCGCACAGCCTCAACACCTTCGGGCACCTCTTTGTCACGCACAAGAGCCTTAACCTCGTATCCCTGATCAAGGAGCTCCTGCATAACTCTGCTTCCGACAAATCCTGTGGAACCTGTAAGAAAAACCTTCATCTTTCCCTCCGCTTAACAATCATTCATATAAGATCGTGCTGTCTGAGACTCAAATAAGCCTCCTCTGTGACTATAATATGATCAAGGAGTGCTATATCAAGGGTTTCAAGGGCCATCTGTACCCGTGATGTTATGTCTATATCCTCTTTGCTCGGTGTAAGGCTGCCGGAGGGGTGGTTATGGGCTATAATTACGAAGGAGGCTCTGTACTTCAGGGAGGCTTCGGCAACCTCTCTCGGGAAGACAGCGGTTCTGTCCACAGTTCCTCTGGAGATATTCTCGTGACCGAGGAGCTTTTTGTTTCGGTCCAGAAATATTGTGATGAAGTTTTCCTTCTCGGACATGCCGATGAGATAGCGGAGAAAGCGGTATACGTCCTCAGCATTTTCGAGGGCTAAGCGTTCCTCCCTTGCGGTTTCGTACTCTATTCGGAAAATAAATTCCCGTATGATCGCAAAAAAACGCTGGACTTCGGGGCCCGCACCGTCTATTTCCTTGTAATCGGTTTTGAGCAGGCCGCTCAGACCTTCGGCATACTGTACCATATCCTTGGCAAGGGGTTTCACATCCCGCCTAGGTATAACATAGCCGAGCAGGAGCTCGATTATCTCGTAATCGAACATCCCGGAGGGGTTTTTAAGGAATTTCTCCCTGAGTCTTTGCCTGTGGCCCTTATAGTGGTTTTCCATCTGTTAATGTTATCACCTGGATGCCGCTATGTAAATATGGTGAAACCATCTTGATTTTTGTACACAAATAAATATTATGCAACAGAGGTGTGCGATGTTTGGACTCGGAATGGCGGAAGTTTCGCTTATATTGATTATTGGTCTTCTGGTTGTCGGTCCTAAAAAATTGCCTGAGCTTGCAAAATCCCTCGGTAAAGGATATGCGGAGTTTAAGCGTTCCCTGAGCGATCTCAAGGAGGCCGTTAATATTGATGACGAGCCCTCCAAGACCTCCGGCGGTGTAAGCAGGGACAGCTACAAGGAACAGCATAGAGAGACCCGCAGGCGTGAGGATACTTCGGCGAAAACCGTGGAAACGGTGGAGGCAGAGCCAGTGGATGAAAACTCCGAGGCTAAGAGCGAGGCTCCCAAGGCTGAGCAGAACAGGACTGAGGAGAGCTCTTCCGTAGAGGAAGAGGAAGGCAAAAAACAGCAGGTACAGAATTAATATAACTATACAAAGGATATAAATCTAAATGGCTAAAACAGAGCAAAGCGGAATTGAAGCACAAAGTCCGCTGATGGACCATCTGGAAGAACTGCGTAAACGTATCATATATGTACTCATTCTGCTGATAGCAATCTTCTGTGTCTGCTACTGGCAGAGGGAGTTCTTTTTCAACTTCGTAACTGCACCGCTCATTGAGGTGCTGCCGCAGGCTTCGACAATGTCGATGCTTAAGCTTACAGAAGGTTTCTTCACCCAGCTTAAGCTTTCGCTCATGGCGGCGCTGTTCTTCTCCATGCCCTTTATATTCTATCAGGGGTGGAAGTTTATCGCTCCCGGGCTTTATGTCCATGAGAAGAAGTTTGTGGTGGGCTTTGTATTCAGTTCATCGCTCCTCTTCTTTCTCGGTGCGGCGTTTGCTTATTACCTTGTTTTCCCCTTCGGTTTCCGTTTCTTCCTGACATATGCGCAGGGTGATGTTACGGCAAACCTCTCCATACAATGGTACCTCAGCTTCGTTGTAAGGCTTATCCTCGGCTTTGGCATCGTTTTCGAGCTCCCCGTTTTTACATTCTTCTTTGCGAAGATGGGTCTTCTCACAGCCGATATGATGCGCAGAAACAGGCGCTATTCCCTCTTCGGCATATTTGTGGTTGCGGCTATAATCACTCCGCCCGATGTTTTTACTCAGATGATGATGGCAGGACCCCTTATCATCCTTTACGAGATAAGCATTCTTATAGCCTCTATCTTCGGGCGCAAGCGTGAGATAAAGGAAGAGGATATCTATGAGTAAAAGCCTTGCGGACAAGTTCGGCCGGAGGATACGCTACCTGCGTGTTTCCGTGACGGACAGATGCAACTTCCACTGCAAATACTGCATGCCGGAGGGTGAGTTCGAGCACCTCTCCCATTCCTGTATCCTCAGCTTTGAGGATATGCTCTTCGCCTGCAGTGTATTTGCCGAGATGGGCGTTGAGAAGATACGTGTAACCGGCGGTGAGCCCCTTGTACGTAAGGGTGTTACCGACTTCATGCACATGCTTACCGACGTAAAGGGGATCGAAGAGGTTACCCTCACCACAAACGGTTCCCTGCTGGAAAAGTTCGCCGATGAGATAGTTGCCGCTGGCATCAGAAGGGTGAACATCAGTCTGGATTCCCTCCGCCCCGAAAGATACCGTGACATAACGGGGGGCTTTGATCTGGACAGACTCCTTAAGAGCCTCTACATCGCAAAGAAGGCGGGTCTTGATCCGATAAAGACGAATACCGTTGTCATTAGAGGTTTTAACGCCGATGAGATCCATGACTTCTGCGATTTCTCCGTTCGCTCCGGTGTTGTAGCACGTTTTATAGAGTTTATGCCCATCGGCAACTCCCCAGATTGGAAGCAGGAGAATATCGTCCTCGGAAGCGAAATGCTTAAGATAATCGGCGAAAAATACGACTACGAAGAGATAAAGAAGGAGCACCATGCCGGGCCCGCCAAAAACTACCGCCTCTCCAACGGCGGCAGGGTTGGCATCATAACCCCCATATCGAACCATTTCTGCTCCGAATGCGATAAACTGAGGCTCACAGCGGACGGAAAGCTCCGCCCCTGCCTCCTCACAGAGGAGGAATACGACCTCAAGGAACCCATAAGAAAGCGTGACCGTGAGGGTCTTATAGAGGCTATCTCCGGCGCTCTCTG